>JAEXPG010000024.1 GCA_023447015.1 Verrucomicrobiota bacterium | reverse complement strand
CCCGCCGGGCGCGGAGCCGGGCGGGCGTCGGTGAGTTTGCGGGACATCCGGGGCGGCATCGCCGCCCCGGAGCACAACGAGGATCACTTCGCGATCAGGTCGTCGATGCTGTCGGTGTCGGTGTTGACGTCGGCGAAGAGCCAGGTGGAGAGATAGCGCTCGGTGCTCGACGGAACGATGACGACGATCTGCTTGCCGGCGCTCTCGGGCCGCTGGGCCAGCTGGAGGGCGGCCCAGATGGCGGCGCCGGCGGAGATGCCGACCGGGATGCCGTCGAGGGTCGTGACCTGCTTGGAGATCGGGCCGGAGTCGGTCTCCTTCACGCGGACCACCTCGTCGTAGATCTTGGTGTTGAGCCCGCCCGGCACGAAGCCGGCGCCGATGCCCTGAAGCTTGTGCGGGCCGGGGGTACCGCCGGAGAGCACTGGCGAAGCGTCCGGCTCCACGGCGATGACCTTCACGCCGGGCTTGCGCTCCTTCAGCACCTCGCCGACGCCGGTGATCGTGCCTCCGGTACCGATGCCGGAGACGACGAAGTCGACCTTGCCGTCGGTGTCGCGCCAGATCTCCTCCGCCGTGGTGCGGCGGTGGACGGCGGGGTTCGACGGGTTGGAGAACTGCTGGAGGATGGCGCTGTTCGGGATCTGCTTCTGAAGCTCCTCGGCGCGGGCGATCGCCCCCTTCATGCCCTTCGCGCCCTCGGTGAGGACAAGGCGGGCACCAAGGATCTTGAGCAGCTTGCGGCGCTCGAGGCTCATCGTCTCGGGCATCGTGAGGATGAGCTTGAGGCCCTTGGCCGCGGCGACGAAGGCCAGCGCGATGCCGGTGTTGCCGCTGGTGGGCTCGATGAGAACGGTGTTCTGGTTGATCTTCCCGGACGCGAGGGCGTCCTCGATCATCGCGGCGCCGATGCGGTCCTTGACGCTCGAGAGCGGATTGAAGAACTCGAGCTTGAGGAGGATCTCGGCCTTGGCGCCGTGCTTGGCGGCGGTGCGGTTGAGGCGGACCAGGGGGGTGTTGCCGATGGTCTGGGTGATGTCGTCGTAGATGCGAGCCATGGTAGTGGTGGTTATGGGTTATTGGTGAGCGGTTATGGAGGAAAAGGAAAGGCCGGATCGGCGGCGTTGCTCAGATGACGTACGCCTCGCGCTGCGCCCGGCTGTGGCGGACGCGCAGAAGCACTGAAGTCTCGGTCGTTGTGTTCATGGTTTACGCGGCGCTCACCGATGCTGGCCGTGCGCAAGCAGCACGCGGCCGGGAGGCCGGCGAGAACTCCACGCGCCTGCTGACCCGAGCCGGTCTTCGACTCTTGGAGAACCTTCTCTAGAGCGTCACAACAGCTCCATCATAGGCCAACGCGATACCCGAAGGCAGCGTGCGCTCGAACTCCGCATGCGAGACCGCATGGGTCAGATGAGTCAGAAACGTCCGCTCCGCCCCGATATCCTTCGCCACCTCAATCGCCTCAGGCAGGCACATGTGGGTCGGGTGAGGCTCCGGGCGCAGGCCATCGAGCACGACGACTCCCGAACCACGGGCGAGGTCGCGTTGCGCCGGGCTGACCGACTTGCAGTCCGTGAAATAGGTGAACTTCGCCCCGCTGCTGCGCTCCTCGAACACCAGACCGAGCACTTCGACCGATCCATGCGGCAGACGCGTCGAACGGATCGTCCCCTGCGGCAGTTCCAGCAACTCCGGCATCAGCCGCGGCTCGAAAGCCGGATAACCGTTCACCCGGGGTCGATCGAGGATCGCATACGGGAACATCTCCCGGATCCGCGAGCTCCCCTCCTCCGTCGTCCAGATCGGCAGCGCGGTGCCTCCACGCAGGTCGCAGAAGCGCCGCAGGTCATCCATCCCGGTGATGTGGTCCGCGTGGCCGTGCGTGAGGATGAACTCGTCGATTCTTCCGATCCGGTTGGCGAGGCACTGGAGCCGAAACTCCTGCGCCGCGTCCACCTGCACGTGCAGGCCGTCCATGACCACGTGCACGCTCGTCCGGGTGCGGCGGTCCCGCGGGTCGGAAGAGCGACAGACCGCGCAGTCGCAGGCGATCATCGGCACCCCCTGCGAGGTGCCCGTGCCGAGAAAGATCACCTCCATGGCGCTCCCCTCATTTGCTCGGCAACACGTAGAGCGGCACCGACACCACGCTGATGCGGTCGATCGCCACCTTGATCGCGTATTCTCCGAACTCCGGCAACATGAGCTGCGTGAACGGCAGGGCGAAAGCCTTGCAGACCGTCGGCAGATCGCGGATGAACTGCACCGAAATGGATTCGCTGATCTCGGGCACGACCGGCCGGCCGTCGGCGTCGATGATCATGATCTTCAATTGATGGGTGCCCTCCTCGATTCGCTCGAACCGCACCCGGCCCGCCAACCAGCAGCTCGGCACGACCAGCGGCATGCGCGGGGTGACGAAGATGTCGAACGCGCCGGCCACATCGAGCACCTGCCCGTTGTAGCGCGCCTCCCGGCAAAGCGTGAGAATCTCCAGTTGCATGCGGTCTCCGGCCGCCGCCATCAACGGCCCGCATTCCGCCCGGTGCAAGCCCGCAGTGCCACCCACCGCCGCACCTGCCACCCCCGGCCCGCGCGGCTCCGAGCGGAAGCACCCGCGCCTGCCGCGTCCGCGCCGATCCAGCGACATGCCACCGGATACGCTCCGAGGAGCCCCGCGTGAACACGAGCATCCCCGCCTGCACTCACCACAAGGGCGCGACCAAGGGGCGACACCACGCCCAACCGCTGCACGGCGACGCCGCCGACCGCAAACGCGGCTCAATGGCTGGCGTCGTAGTCGGCGATCTTCTTGCGCACGGTCGCCTCGGCCTCGTCGTACCATTCGCGGATCATCGGGTCGGAGAACTCGTAGACCCGGTCCTCGAACGTGGTCGTCGCCAAGCGGTCGAACAGCCGCTGCTTCGCGGCCGCCAGATCCCGGCCGTAGATGTGGTACGAGTCGGCCTGCCAGTTCATCCGCCCCAGCCGGACCTCGCGGCCCGAGCGGCGCGCCACCTCCGCCGCGATCACGTCGCGGTTGAAGAGCACGAAGCCGAACATGTTCATGAAGCTCGCGTTCCAGGCGTCGTTGCTGCGGAAGCGCACATTGCAATTCAGCCAGCGCACGCCGGCTTCGTCCTCACAAATTCGGTACCACAGCGACTGCAGGCACGGCGGAT
The DNA here is from genome assembly GCA_023447015.1 of Verrucomicrobiota bacterium. GTDB lineage: Bacteria > Verrucomicrobiota > Verrucomicrobiia > Opitutales > Opitutaceae > CAJCBL01. Next base: position 4,945 of record JAEXPG010000024.1, on the reverse strand, counting down.
CGTAGCAGTCGAGGTCGAGGTTGGGCATCCAGGTGATCATCTGCGCCTGCCGCGTGAACGGCTGCTTGGTGAGTTTCGCGATGACACTCTCCACCTGGTCGACCTTGAAGGGGCCGGTCTCGACGGAGGCCCCCTGCCCGTCCCGTTCCCGCCAGACGCCGTAGGCCGCCAGCCGACCGTGGTAGGTGTACTCCCAGCGGGTGTCCTCCTTGTCGTTGATGTTCTTCACCCAGTGGTCCTTCGCCCCCTGGACCTCCATCACGTACTCCCGCAGCTCCGCGATCCCGGCGGGAAACGCCTTGTGGATCATCGGCTCGGCCAGCGGATCGAGCACGGTGGCGTTCATCGTGCAGTCGAGGCTCGGCGGATCGCCGGGCTTGTCGTACTGGGTGCTCTGCCGCGCGCCCTGCTCGTAGAGCGCGATCAGGGCTCGTTCATGGGTTTCGGCCAAGCTCTGGCCCTGGACGGTGAGGACCGGGATATTCATCGGCGGCGAGTCGCAAGACGGGGTTGGCGGGGAACGCCCCCGATGCTCCGGTCACCAGCATCGCCCCGTCGACCGAAAAACGACGGAGCGCCGAGCCGCCGCAGCTCCCGCTCAGCAACGCAGGCGCCCCTCGGACTTCTCCTCGAGAAACGAACGGTACGCGCGTTCGATGCCCTCGCGCAGGCCGATCTTCGCCGTCCAGCCCAGCGCCGCGAGACGCGATCCGTCCATCAGCTTGCGCGGGGTGCCGTCGGGCTTGGAGGCATCCCAGGTGATTCGGCCGCCAAAGCCCACCACGGAGGCGACGGTTTCCGTGAGCTCCTTGATCGTCACGTCGGTCCCGGAGCCGATGTTGATGAGGTCCGGCGGATTGTCCTGTTGGAGGAGGAAGAAGCAGGCGTCGGCCAGGTCGTCGACATGGAGAAACTCGCGTTTGGGCGTGCCCGTCCCCCACGCGACAACCTCAGGCAAGCCCGCCTCCTTCGCCTCGTGGAAGCGGCGGATGAGCGCCGGCAGCACGTGCGAGTTCTGCGGGTGGTAGTTGTCGTTCGGGCCGTAGAGGTTCGTGGGCATCCCCGAATGGAAGAGCACGCCATACTGCCTGCGGTAGTACTGGCAGAGCTTGAGACCCGCGATCTTGGCGATGGCATAGGCCTCGTTGGTCGGCTCGAGGGCGCTGGTCAGCAGACATTCCTCGGTCATCGGTTGCGGCGCATGCTTCGGATAGATGCAGGAGCTGCCGAGGAAGAGCAGCCGTGCCGTGCCGTGGCGGCGGGCGGCCTCGATGATGTTCGCCGCGATGATCAGGTTGTCGTAGATGAACTCGCCCGGGTACGTATTGTTGGCGTGGATCCCCCCGACCTTCGCCGCCCCGACGAGCACGACCTCAGGCTTCTCCTTGGCGAAGAACGCGTCGACCGCCGCCTGGTTGGCGAGGTCGAGTTCCTGCCGACGGCGCAGCAGCAGGTGCCGGCAACCGGCCGCCTGCAGCCGGCGCACCAGCGCCGAGCCGACCATGCCCTGATGTCCACTGACGAAGATTCGCTTGTCCCGAAGATCGCTCATGCGACGGCAAGGCAAAGGGGTTCCCCCTACCCGGGCAAGTATCCTTCGAGGCCGTCTGTCAGCCCCGTGTGAAAAATCGAGAACTTCTGCTCGGCCCGCGCGACAAAATCCACTTCGCCGCTATCCTGAAACCCGGCGAGAGAACTCGGTGGGGCGGACCGGCAGAATGCAGCGAAGACCCCGTCGTTTTTTCGCCGTTTTCAGCGTTTTTCTCCGAAACTTATCAACGTTTGTGACGATCTACATCACGCTATGACGGGAACTCTCCACATCTTCTGGGACGACCTTCCCGACGACCAAGCCGAGGAACTCCTTGCACGCGCGGCCGCCGGAGAGGCGATCTTCTGTGAACACATTGCGCAGCTGATGGCTGCCTGAGGCGAACCACGACACTCCATCGCGGCGCTTCCGACACGCGCAGCCCACGGACAACTTCAAACACCGGGACGGTCCACGCCGCCTCGGCCGAGAAACTCCCCAAGCAGCTCGAGTCAGAACCGCCGGCAGTGACGACCCGCTGAAATCGATCCGCTCCCGCGCCCACGCCAAGGCTCCACACGCCCCACGCTCCAGTCGCCGGACAGACCCCGATCCCAGCCCCGGTTCACCTCTCAATCCAAGCAAAGGGCCCGCACCTTGATCGGTGCGGGCCCTTTTTCTTTCCCGGGGATACGAGCAAGGCGGTCAGTCGCCGGTCATCTCGTCGATCGAAAAAACCTTGCCGTCCTTGAACGTCACCCGGTAACGCTCAACCACCTCCCGGTCGTTGTAGTCGGCGAAATAGGCATAGGCGCCCGGGTGCCAGCGGTGATAGAAGCCGCGGTTGTAGACCATCGTGCCGCCACGTGAGCTGTAGCTGGTATAGACCCAGGACGCGTTCTTACCGTTGGAGTCCGTGCGGGTGTACACCCGGTCCGGCTCCCCCACCGCCAGCTTCACCATCTCGGGCGTGAATCCCACCGCCACCTTGCCCTGCTTGATCAGCTCCTGCTCGGCGGGTGCGAGACTGTTGAAGAGCTCCGGGTTGTTGCGGATCCGGGTCTGCGGCGTGCTGCAGCCAACCAGGATCGAAAGGCCGAGAAGGCAGCCGAGGGCAAGCAGGTGACGTTTCATGGCGGGTATGAGTCGGTGGGTATGCGGGCGGGGCGGATGATTCACGGCACTGAGACCTTTTCAACTCGCTTCCGGTTCCCTCGTCCTTCTCATCCCGCCGCCATGAAGATTCTGCTCTGGGACATCGACGGCACGCTCATCCGCTCCGGCAACGCCGGCCACCGCGCCATGAACGCCGCCGCCCACGCCGTCTTCGGGCTCCACGAGGCCTTCACCAATTTCGACTTCGGTGGCCGGACCGATCCTTGGGTACTCGATCTGCTCTGCCAGAAACACGACCTGGAAGCCCCGCCCGCCCGTCTCGAGCAATTCTACGCCGTCTACGTCGAGTCGCTGCGCCACGAGCTCCACAATCCCCGAGCCATCACCTGCGCCGGCATCCGCGAGACCTTGGACCATTTCCACGCGGCGCCCGACATCGCCCAAGGACTGCTCACCGGCAACATCCTCGCCGGCGCCAAGGTCAAACTCGAGCACTTCGGCCTCTGGGAATACTTCTCGTTCGGCGCCTTCGCCGACGACTCGGGCGAACGCAACCGGCTCGGTCCCATCGCCCTCGAGCGCGCCCGGAACCACGTGGGCCGCGCCAACCTCGCCCCCTCCGACCTGATCGTGATCGGCGATACCCCGCACGATATCGCCTGCGCTCGCGCCGTCGGCGCCCACGCCGTGGCCACGGCCACCGGCGGGTTCACCTACGATGTGCTCGGCACGCACAAGCCGGATCTCCTCGTGCAGGACTTCTCCGATCCGACGCCGCTGCAGGAGTTCATCCGCGGGCTCCGGTAGGGGCGGAGCCGCATGGCGTCACCACCGCGCCGGCGAACGCACCCGTCCCCGCGCTGACAACGCGCGATGGAGGCAGACTGCCGCGGACGCCTCGTGGCACCTGTGCCACCGAGCGGCGGCTCTCATCGATCGAGACGCTCGATCGCCGTCACCTTGCCCTCTTTGAAAATGACACGCAGACGGTCGCCCCGGTCGCCGCCAGTCGAAGTGCCCACAGCCACGCCGCCACCGGAATGGTGACCACCGCTGCCGATGCCGAAGCCGAACCCGAGCGTGGGAGTCTTGTCCGCATAGGCCCAGACCACGGTCTCCTCCTTGGCCGTCTGCCGGCGAAAAGTGCGGTCGGGTTTGCCGAGCGCCATCTGAACCATCTCCTCGGAGTAGCCAACCTCGACCTCCCCCGCACGGATCTTCGCCTGCACCGCCGGAGGATAGCCGGCGAAGGCCGCGGAGTTCCTCTCAATGCGAGAGTCGGGGGTGGAGCAGCCGGCGAAAGCCAGCGCACAGACGATGGTGGCGAGAGCAATTCGGGTCTTCATCGGGAAACAAGGGGTTGCACAGCCGGGGACGTTCCGGCTTCGACAGGAAAGCCGCGCTAATGTTCGCCTGCAACCCGGCATTGCCAACCGCGCCGCCCACCACCAACGTCCGCCGTTTTCCACCATGCCCAAGCTCTCCGTCGCCCTCGCCTCCGACCACGCCGGCTTCCGTTACAAGGAAGAGATCAAGAAAGTGCTCCTCGCCCAGGGGTACACCGTCCGCGACTTCGGCACCTATTCCGCCGAATCCTGCGACTATCCGACCTACATCCGCCCGGCGGCCGAAGCGGTCGCCCGCGGTGAGTTCGACCGCGGCATTGTGCTCGGTGGCTCCGGCAACGGCGAGGCCATCGTGGCCAACAAGGTCAAGGGCATCCGCTGCGGCCTGTGCTGGAGCGTCGAGACCGCCGTGGCCAACCGCGACCACAACGACGGCAACGTCCTCGCCCTCGGCGAGCGCATGGTCTCCCTCGAGCTCGCGCTGAAGATCGTCCAGCTCTGGCTGGAGACGCCGTTCAGCAACGACCCACGCCACGTCCGCCGCATCAACGCGATCGAGGGCTGAGCACCGTCCCCTGCCTTCGGCGCAACGCCGCCGCACCAAGCCGCCCCTCGATCGTAGGGCGGCTTTTTCTTTCCCGTCCACGTCCCCAAGAATCCGGATTCCTTCCGGCGCGTATTCCGCCTTGGTTCCCACGGTGGCCCCGCCCAACATCGCCGCAATGCCCGACCTCTCCGCCGCCGCCAACCTCATCCAGCTCTGCCAGGGGGGCATGGTGTTGGTCGGACTCGTGCTCGCCGCCTTGTGGTTTTTTGCGCCCCGACTCGAGCCGATCCGCCTTCGCCCTGCACTCGCGCCCCGCTGGAACGCCTCGCTGGTCGACACCATGGTCGTCGGACTCGTCGTCTTCGGTGCGGTGTTCATGGGCTACCTCCTGGCAAGCGGGGTGGT
>JAEXPG010000589.1 GCA_023447015.1 Verrucomicrobiota bacterium | reverse complement strand
GCCGCCGGGGGGGGGGGGGGGGGGGGTGGGCGTTGGCGGGCTGGCCGGTGTGGCGTTGGTACGTGGCGCGGATCGGCGACGGCTCGGACGAGCCGTGGGGCTTGGTGGCGTTGCTTGTGGCGCTCGGGTTGGTGCCTTGGCGACGGCTGCGGGAACCGTTGCCGTCCGGCGGCGCGGTGCTGGCGCTGGGCGCGGCGGTGGCTGTGTTTGTTGGATATGAGGCTCTGCCGGCGCTGGTGCGGGGCGGGCTGTGGATGCTCGCGCTGGCGGCGCTGTTGGGCGGCGGCGGTGCGGTGATGGCGCGGACAGGTTTGCTGCTGCTCTCGTTGCCGGTCGTGGCGACGGCCCAGTTCTATCTCGGTTTTCCGCTGCGCGTGCTCACGGCGGCGTGCAGCGTGCCGCTGCTGCAGTTGTTCGGCTACGAGGTCGTGCGCCAGGGGACGGCGCTGCGCTGGGCGGGAGAGACGGTGCTGGTCGATGCGCCGTGCAGCGGCATCCAGATGCTTTGGACCGGTCTGTTTGTGGCGTGCGCGTTGGCCGCCGGGCGTGAGCTGGGGACGTGGGGGACGTTGAAGCTGCTCCGTGGGGCGGCGACGGTGGTAGCGACGGCGAATGTGTTGCGGTGTGTGGCGCTGTTCTTGGTCGAGGTTCGGTGGGGCGCTCCTGCGCCCTGGCTCCATCAGGGGATCGGGCTCGTGTTGTTCGCCGCGGCGCTTGGGACTGTGGCTTGGCTGGGGCGGCGGGGTGCGCGCGGCGGCTCTGCGGAAGTGGGCGGCGGCACACATCGGCCATGGGGTGGGTCGGCGTGTGCGAGAATCGGATCGGGACAAGGTGCGAGGTTGGGTGGGGCGAACGCCGTCGGGACTGATCGCGGCGACAGCCGGTCGGTGGCGGAGGTCGCCGGCGGCGAGTGCGCGGGAAATGCTGCAACGGAAACTCAGATCCAGGCGTGTCCGCCGACTGGTGACTGTGGTTTCCCGGTGAAAGCGGGCAGATGGGCGCAGCGCGTCGGGCTGCGGTGGGCGCCGGCGGTCTCTGCGGACTGGCTGGTTCCGCTGCTCGGGCTGCTGCTGGTGGGGGTTGCCGTGCGGCCGTTGCTGGGGACTCAGGCCAGTGCCGGTGGGGGGGCGGGGGCGTTTCCGGGCTGGCCGGCGACGTTCGAGGGACGGGAGCTCACCCCGCTACCGGCCTCGGCGCGCGAGGCGCGGTTTGCCGCGGGGTTTCCCGGGATGGTGGGGGCGTTCTCGGACGGGGAGCGGATCATCCTGCTGCGTTGGGTCGCGCGGGAGACGCGCAAGCTGCATCCGGCGCTGCATTGCCTGCGCGGTCTCGGCCATGCGGTGCAACCCGGACCGGTGTGGCGCGATGCTGCCGGGCACAGTTGGGGAACGACGCTTGCGGAGCGTGACGGCCGGAGCCGCCGCGTGCGGGAACGAATCTGCGATGGTAACGGGCGGGAGTGGACGGATGTCTCCGCCTGGTGGTGGGATGCGTGGCGTGGGCGGAGCACGGGGCCGTGGTGGGCCGTCACGGTCTTTGAGGAGTGACGCGACGCAGCGGGGCGCGGCGTTGGGAGTCCGATGCTGTCAGGCGGCAGCCCGCTGGCCGCGGACGTAGATCAGGACGAGGAGGAGCACCAGCGATGTTCCCGCGACGAGGAGCGAGATGTGGCCGACGCGTTGGAAGATCCGGGTGCTGCCCGGCGGCATGATTGTGAGCTGCACGGTCCAGACGGCCCGATCGGGGACCGCACGGCCGGCCTTCGGGTTGTCCGGGTCGAGGCGCGGCAGGACCATGTCGAGGCTGAAGGAAGCGGGGATGGTGCGACCCTCGAGTTTGGGGTCGGCGGGAATGGTCACCTCCAGCAGGACGACGACATTGGACTCGATCTCGCGGGATCGTCCCATCGGGGGGGCCTGGGGGATCTTGATGATCCGCTCCCAGTCGCTGGAGTTCCGGTCGCGGACGAGAAGCGGTCTGGGCGCGGCCTCACCCGGTACGGCCAGCTCGCCGCGGACGCCTTCGGCGCAATGCATGCCCTTGATCGACTTGTGCGTGAGCTTGCAGAACAGCTCGGCCGTCTCGCCCGCGTTGACGCGATACGTCCCGGCGGGCGGCTGGTCGAGGCGCTTCACGAAATCGTTCGTGCTGAGTCCGGCGGCGGTGAGCGAGAGCAGGAACACCGCAATCAGGAAGGCCCCGGGCAGGCTGACCACGGGTGGCTTGGTGGCGGGAGAGGGGGAGGCGGGCATGGGGAGGTCGAGCGCGACGCGGCGGAAGTGGGACAATCGGCAGGCGCAACCATGCCTTAAATCGGTGGTGACGCGAGTGCGCGGACGGCCGGCGGCCGGCGGAGAGGTGCAAGCCACCCTAGGGCCCATGTGTCCGGCCTCGGAAAGCTGCCGCTGCCGGAGCCCGGTGGGTTCGTTCAGACGGGCTGCGGCACGGGCGGCTGCGGCGTCGGGGTCGAGGTCGGCCGGCGGGCAAGAATCACCGCCTCCACGACGAGCCAGAGCGCCATGACGACGAGGACGGCGGCGACCCAGAACTCCATCTTGTGCGCCGGCTGGGCGGTGCCGGCCGCGAGGAGCTGGCCGCGTTGCCAGAGGGTGAGACCGAGGCTCCAAGTGGTCATGACGAGCATGAAGATTGTCGGCCCGAGCGTCAGCCACGGCGTGCGGCCGCGGCGCGCCAGCCAGACGGTGATCCCGAGGAGCGCGAGGGCGGCGAGCAGCTGGTTGGAGCTGCCGAAGAGGTTCCAGAAGACGCGCCAGAGCGGCACTGCGGCGCCGTTGACCGTGGCCGGCGGCATCATCAGCACTAGCGCGGGGATGGCGACGCTGACCAGCGTGGCGGCGTAGAGGCCGGAGCGGTTCTTCCAACCGGTGAACTCCATGAACACGTAGCGGGCGAGGCGCGTGCAGGCGTCGAGGGTGTCGAAGACGAAAGTGGCGAAGCAGAGCAGTCCGAACTGGCGGGCAACGCCGATCGGGATCGCCCCGAATGATGCCTGATTCATGAAGATCGCGACGCCGTCGGCGTAGGTGAGGTCGGGACGGCCGGTCGGTTTGGCGAGGATCATCACGGTGGCGAGGCTGAGGCAGGCCAGGAACGATTCGAGCAGCATGCCGCCGTAGCCGACGGGGCGGGCGTCGGCTTCGTTCGCGAGCTGTTTCGAGGTGGTGCCGCTGGCGACGATGGAGTGGAAGCCCGAGCAAGCGCCACAGGCGATCGTGATGAACAACACCGGCAGCAGGGGTGGCGTGGTGCCGTTGGCGGTGAAGAGGTTGCCGGCGCCGAAGGCCGGCGCCTGGATCGAGAGGGAACCGTTGAGGGAGCCGATCACGATCCCGAGCACGCCGACGACCATGATCACGTAGAGGAAATAGCCGCCGAGGGCTCCGCGCGGCTGGAGGAGCAGCCAGACCGGGGCGAGCGCGGCGAAGAAGCAGTAGGCCAGCAGCACGAAATCCCAGAGCATCTGGGGGCGGGCGACGCCGGTGAGCGCCCCCAGGTCGAACGGGATGTACGGCCCGATGAGGATCGCGCCGAGGACGAGGGGCAGGAAGATCAGTTTGGCCCGGTTCTCGCCGAGTTTCGTATGGCGGACGAGCAGCCCCATTGCGATGGCGAGCAGCAGGTAGAGAATCGACGAGGTTGCGACCGCTGGTCCGGGTGCGTCGTCGCCCGCGGCGGTGGCCGCCTGGGTGAAGGTGCCGGCGGTGACATCGGCGAACGCGATGATCACGTAGACGAGCGACACCCAGATGAACGCGAGGAAGAGCAGGTAGCTGCGGCGGTTCATGTAGCGGCCGACGACTTCGGCGATCGATCGTCCGCTGTGGCGCACCGAGGCGACAAGGGTCGCGAAGTCATGCACGCCACCGATGACGATCGCCCCGACGATCAGCCAGATCCAGGCGGGCAACCAGCCGAAGAGCGTGGCGGCTAGAATGGGGCCGACGATGGGGCCGGCGGCGGCGATGGCGGAGAAGTGCTGGGGCAGCAGGTACGAGGCCTTGGCGGGCTCGTAGTCGAGGCCGTCGCGCTGCGCGTGCGCGGGGACCGGGGCCGAGGGGTCGAGCTGGAAGTAGCGGGCGAGGAAGCGGCCCATCCAGCGGTAGGCGAGGGCGAGCACGAGCCCGGAGGCGACAAGGAAGAGAAGAAGGGACATCGGGATGGCTGACTCGGGCGGGAGTTGCGGCGGACCGACGGATGCCGGTGGCGCGGAGGGGCGGGGTCGGGCGCCGACGCTAAGGGTCCGGAGCTGGTTGCCAAGCCGCGTTCGGACGTGTCCTCAGTTTTTCGTGTCTGCACCGGTTTTGTCCGGCGTTTGCGACACGCGATCAGGCGTGAGGCTCGGTCCGGCGGAATGGGCGCGCCAAGTCAGCTGGGGTGGACGTGGCTGCGGCGGAGCACCCATCCGGTCGCTTCGTGTCGCCGGCCACGGGCGATCGGTGATGCCGGCATCCGGCAGAAAGAAAAACGCCCGCGGGCGCGAGGCCGGCGGGCGTTGGTTGAATTGTGCGTAGGGGGACGATCAGCGACGACTGCGGCGACCGCGGGGAGCTTCCTCCTCCTCGTCTTCCTCTTCGTCCTCGTCGTCTTCATCCTCGTCCTCGTCTTCTTCGCCTTCTTCGCCGCGGGCGCCCTTCTTGTCCTTGGCTTTGCCATCGGCGTCTTCCTCGTCCGCGTCGGACTTCTCTTCGTCCTCATCCCACTTGAGCGAGGCGTCGCCCTTGAGCTTCTCCTCGTCCTCGTCGTCCTCGATGTCGGGAAACTCGTCTTCCTCCTCCTCGACGGCCGCCTTGGCGGGCGTGTCGTCGTCGGCTTCCCAGCCCTCGGGCACGTAGTCGAGGATGGCGATGACCTCGTCGAAGAGGTGCACGGCCTTGTTCTCCATGAAGCGGTTGTTCTGCTCCTCGCGGAGCTGGTCCTCGACCTCGTCGACGGTGAGCTTCTGCTCGAAGTCGAAGAGGTCGTTGAGCATCTTCACGCGGGCGCGGGTGATCTGGTCGAGGAAGTCGGCGTAGGGCCCGTTCTCCTCGTCGACGACGTCGGGCAGGGCGAAGAGCTTGTCCTCGGACTCGAGGAACGAGTCGCGCACGCGCACCAGGCGCACGCGGCCGTTGCCGAGATCCTTGTCGATGCGGAAGGGGATGAACGCGGTGTCGATGTCGTCGAGGTCCAGCCCGTATTCACGGAGCGGTTCGCAGAGCTCGACGATGTGGTCGATCTGGCGGGGATCGATGATGCTCAGGCCGTCGACGTCCCAGTGGACGGTGTCGCTGAGTTCCTCGACCCACCAGTTGTGATCGTCGCCCAGACGGATGACGGCCCATTCCAGCGTTGGGGTTGTTTTCGCCATGTTGTTTGAGAAGTCGGATTCCTAATGAAAAATGTCCCGCTTATAAAATTGCCGGGATAGGTGACCGCCAAAATCGGGCAGGGCGTCAACACCTTTAACGAAGGTTTTTTCATGGGAGGCGCCGCCGGGGGCGGGCGTGGCCTGAAGGGCGGCGGAAAGTCGGCCTTGCGGGCGCTTGATAATCGCCCCGCGCCGCCCAATCTCGGCGGCGCATCATGGGCCTGATCTACGAGAAAATCTTCCGACCGCTCGCGTTCCGCCGCGATCCGGAGTCGGCGCACGAAATGGTTGTCAAGGGGTTGACCGTCCTCGGTCACATGGCGCCGCTCTGCCGGATGCTGGAGTGGTGGAACGCCCTGCCGGCGAGCGCCCGCAAGCCGGTCGAGTGCGCCGGGCTCCAGTTTCCCAACCGCGTGGGGCTGGCGGCCGGCTTCGACAAGAACGCCGAGTGCTGGCCCGCCGCGGCCGCGTTGGGTTTCGGCCATGTGGAGATCGGCACCGTCACCCGTCTCGCGCAGCCCGGCAACCCCAAGCCGCGTCTGTTCCGGTTCCCCGCCGAGGAGGCGGTGCTGAACCGGATGGGTTTCAACAACGAGGGGGCCGAGGCCATGGCCCGCCGTCTCGCCCGCCAGCCCAAGCGCGGGCGGCGGCGCATCCCGCTGGGCATCAACCTCGGCAAGTCCAAGGTCGCCGCCTTGGACAAGGCGGTGGAGGACTACCTCGCCAGTTTTGCACTGCTGGCGGACCACGCCGACTACATCGCGATCAACGTCAGCAGCCCCAACACGCCGGACCTGCGCAAGCTCCAGGAACATGACCGGCTCGTGGAACTGCTCGGGGCCCTCCAGAACGCCAATGCCGACCGCGAGGCCGCGGCGATGGGCGGTCGCCGGCCGATCTTCCTGAAGATCGCGCCCGATCTCACCTGGCCCCAGATCGACGACATTCTCCAGATCCTGCACGACCTGCGTCTTGACGGCATCATCGCGCCCAACACCACGCTCGAGCGCCCGGGCCCGTTTGCGTCGGTCGACGAGGCGGGCGGCCTCAGCGGCAAACCGCTCTGCCGCCGCTCGACCGAGATCATCAAGTATATCGCCCGCGCCACCGGGGGCCGCCTCCCGATCATCGGCGTGGGCGGCATCACGGATGCGGCTTCGGCGGGGGAGAAGCTCGATGCCGGTGCGACGCTCGTGCAGGTCTACTCGGGCTGGATCTACCGCGGTCCGTTCTTCGCGGCGGACATCGCCCGCGCGCTCTCGTACCGCTGAAGGCGCCCGCCCGCTCCGCGCGGCGCGGAGACCACGGGAGAAACAAACGGCCCGC
>JAEXPG010000563.1 GCA_023447015.1 Verrucomicrobiota bacterium | reverse complement strand
CAATTGGTACATGTTCCGCGCCGAGCATGCGCAAGACCCGGCCGACACCCTCGCCGCCGCGCGCAAGAAGCAGGACGAGGCCAGGCAGAACACCGACGCCGCCCTCGCCGAGTACGACCGCACCCTTGCCGCGATCGATCCCGCCCTCTTCCCTCCCGCGATCCGTGAGATTCTCGATGGCATCGCTGCGGGCCGCAAGGACCTCGCCGCGACCCGCGCGCTCCTCTACACCCGGCACACCGACGCCCAATCCGCCGAGATCTACGACTTCTACCAGAAGCTCCGCGCGAAACTCGGCAGCGTGCTCGCGCTCCTGATCGACCAGACGACCAACGACGTGGTCGCCCGCAAGCTCCAGGTTCTCACCAAGATGATCGCCTTGCGCCAGCAGGGCATGGAGGCGGGCCGCAAGATCTTCTGGGACATCCAGGTGTGGAACCGGGAGCACAAGACCCTCGACAACAGTTTCATCATCATGATCACCGGTGGCGTCGAGGTCGCCGACACCCAGTGGAACGAGGTGGTGGCGCTCAGCCAGGGCGAGGCGCGGCAGAAGCTGATGGCCTTCAACGCGGAGAACGTCTGGCAGAAGACCGCCGCGCTCATGCGCCAGGCCGCCAAGAACATCTCCACGGGGGAGGCGCCGCCGCTCACCGTCGAGGACGAGTGGGGCAAGTATTACAACTTCATGGACACGACGCTCGGCGGCTTCGTCCAGTGGCTGCGCGAGGATTTCACCGCCACCTGCGCCGGCATCCGGCGCGACTACACCCGGCAGCGGAACCTCACCGCCGGGCTCACCGTGTTGGGCATCCTCGGCATCCTCTATTTCAGCCGCCGCCTTGCCCTCGGAATCTCGGGGCCGCTCAAGGCGACCGCGGCCAAGCTCGTCGCCGGCGCCAATTCCTTCACCACTGAGGCCCGGGCGCTGGTGACCGCGTCCGAGGCGCTCTCCACCGGGGCCAGCCAGCAGGCCTCCTCGCTCGAGGAGACCAGCGCCTCGCTGGAGGAGCTCACCGCCACCACCAAGCGCAACGCCGAGACCGCGTCGGCGGCGGTCGAGACCTCGCACACCGCGGCCCAGAGCGCGGAGTCCGGCCGCGGTCTCCTGACCACGCTCAACAGCACGGTCGGCGAGGTCGAGGCCTCGGGCAGCGCCATCACCCGCATCCTGAAGAACATCGACGAGATCGCCTTCCAGACGAACATCCTCGCCCTCGACGCCGCCATCGAGGCGGCGCGCGCCGGCGAGGCCGGGGCGGGGTTTGCCGTCGTGGCCGAGGAGGTGCGCAACCTGGCGAAACGTTCCGCCGACGCCGCCCGCGAGACCACCGCGCTTCTGGCCGGTGGCGCCTCCTCCGGCTCCGGCAAGCAGCAGCATGGAGTCGTCGAGGGACTGGGTCGGATCCGCGAGGACTCGCTCCGCGTCGCCACGCAATTCGACTCGATTGTCGCGCAGATCGGACGGACCGACACCCAGGCGAGCGAGATCGCGCGAGCCTCCGACGAACAGCGCCGGGGGCTTGAGGTCATCGCCGGCGCGATCCACAAGATCGACGAGGTCACCCAGGCCAACGCTTCCTCAAGCGAGAACGTCGCCGCCGCGGCCGAGACCCTGAGATCTGCCGCGGAGGAGCTTTCGCAGGCCGCCGCCGTCCTCGAGGCGATGGTCGGCACGCAGGAGTGATCGGGCGCAGGCCGTGGAGTCGCGCGGCTCCGGTCCGACCGCCGGTGGGGACGAACGCCCGGAGGCCGCCGCCTCCGGGGGCCCGGCGGCGGGCGACCGGGCCTCAATCGTTCTTCGAGAAGATCTCCGCGCCCTCGGTCCGTTTCGCGCGCTGCACGAGGAAGCTGTTGGCCCAGTTATCCTCCACGACCACGAACGTGCCCGGCAGGAAGATCTCGGCGGCGAGCACCGACTTCGTCACATCGACCATCTTCTTCGCGCAGGCCTCGCTGGTCGGTTCGAAGATGAGCACGAAATCCCGGATCTCGGGAAACCGCTTCAGCTTCCTCTCCACGAGCCAGAGCCGCTTCACCGTGCCCATCTGTCCGGCCAGGCTGTAGACGGCGTCCGTCACGAGCTTGTCCAGCGCCGCCGGCTGGAACTTGTCGCCGCTGCGCACCTCGAGCCGTTCCTCGAACACCTCCTCGCCGGTGCCATGGGTTTTCTCGAGGGACTCCTCCAGCTCGTCCACCTCGGCCAGGCGGCCCTGCGCCCGCAACTGTTCGATCAGAAGATCGCGGGCGGACAACCAGAGGAGCGGATGGGAGAGGGCCACCTCGCGCAACAGCGACTCCGCGCGCGCGGCGTCGTGTTCGAGCAGCACCCGGCCCAGCGCGAGCTTCGCCTCCGGCGCCTCCGGGTACTGCTGCAGGAAGCGCTCGTAGCCGGCCGCCGCGGTCGTGAGGTTGAGGAGGCGTTCGTTGATGGCGGCCATGCTCCACAGCTCGCCGAGGCCGAGCTTCTCCCCGCGTTTCTCCATGCCACGGAGCCGGCTGTTGTACTCGCGCGCCCGTCGCCCCTCCTCGTGGTGGGCCCGCCAGATCGGGATCATCCAGGAGACCCAGGCCTTGTCGAAGGCCTCGGCGATCTTGTCGGTTTCCCGCCCGAAATACGCCTTGGCCGCGGATTCCGGCGCGACCCACTCGATCGGCGGCCGTTCGCCGAGGGCCTCGAGGCGGGCTTCCAGCGCGGGGTGCGTGTCCTCCGGTGCGGTCTTGCGCAACAGCTCCTTCTCGAGGAGGCGGCCGAACTGCTGGCCGATCGCGGGACTGGCGAGATGACGCCGGAAGGCCTGCAGCGGCATGATGTCGGGAATGTCCGAGTGGACCATGCGCCGCCAGATCTCGTCATCGAGCTGCTCGCCCCAGTGGCGCGCGAGGACGTGGACCTTGCACAGCGCCACGGCTGTCTGGCGCGCGGAGGACAGGCGCATCGCGATGCGGTCGGCCTCGAGCTCATGGGCGCGGGCCAGACGCCGCGTCGCCAGCTCGAAGCGTTCCCAGAAATCCAGCAGTCCGGTGAGCGTCGGGTTCCGCCGCTGCCGGTACACCCGGCGATGGAGCTCCTGATGGGCGCGGATCAACTGGCCCCGCAGGCGGTACACGGCGCGCGTGAGCCGGTTGTGCTTCCGGGAAAGATGGGCGAGCTCGTGGGCAAGGATGGAGAGAAACTCGTCGCGGGAGACGCCGTGCAGCAGGGGGAGTCCGATGATCAGGAAGTTGCGCGAGGGCAGCAGGCCGAAGCCGCGCGGGACCTCCACCATCGAGGCGCCCATCTCCATCGTGAACACGACCTCGTGGAAGCGCGGCGCGTCGAGTTTCTGGCGCAGTTCCCGCAGGTCCTTGAAGAGCAGCGGAAACGCCTGGCGCGCGATGTCGAACCCGGTCGGCTCCTCGATCCGGAAGAACATCACCTGCGCCATCACCCCGCCCACCACCAGCCCGAGCAACGCCACGGCACCGGCCAGCCACGCCGCGATCCACCCGGCGCAAGCCGCGGCGACCGCCCCGGCGACGACCAGCGCCGCGGCAACGAGGATGCCGCCCATCCAGGCGCGGGCCTGCCGCATCATGCCGCCGATCCTGCGGAGGTAGTCGGCCTCGCTGCGCGTCGCCAACTGTTCGATCTCTCGGAGAAATTCGCGACGTTCGTGGTACTTCATCGGCGGGAACGGGGTTGTGCGGGATGCTTGCGTCACCTGCCTCCAGACTTCAACCACGGATTTCGGAATGGGCGAGGGAGCCGTTGGGCAGGATGGGCGAAGGTCGGTCCGGCCGGTGAAGCCGGGGCGCCGGCCCCTCGCGCCGGGCTGCCGGGTGTGACGAGGATGCGGCCCCTCCTGTCCCGTTGTTGCCGCGTGGATGCTTGTCGTGCCGAAGTCCCTGCGGCCTGGTGCACGGCGGTTCTCCGCTGCTCAGGGGAGCGCGCGCCAGAGCGCCCAACCGCTGAACGCCGCGAGCACGGCGAGCGTCAGCCATGGCTGGCCGCGTTTGCCGGTGGGCTCCACCGCGCGCGCCGACGGCTTGCCCGCGCGCAGCGCCAGCCACCACGGCCGCGCGGCGAACCAGACTGCGCCTGCGAAGAGCGGGAACGCCCACGGATGGAACGTCCATGCCGCCCGCAGATCGCCCTGGGCGAGGGCGACGAAGGCCCGGGTGAGTCCGCAGCCGGGGCACTGGATCCCGAGGAGCATCCGCCAGGGACACTTCGGCAGCGGCAGATGCGGCAGCCTTCCGGCGGCCACCGCGATCAACAGCACCGCGCTGCAGACCCAAGCGGTGCTGTCGAAGTGCCGACGGAGCCGGGCGATCCGGTCCTTCACGCCAACGGAGGAGGCGGCGGAGCCTGGAACCCCGGCACCGCCGTTGCGCCCTCGGGGATCTGCCCCTTGTACCCCGTCATCTTCACGAGGAAGATGATCAGGAGCACCAACGCGACCGGTCCTGCGAGATAGTTCAGAAACGGCACCATGGAGCAGACGCTGCTGATGGCGTAGGCGAGTCCGAGTCCTCGCCCGTAGTCGCTGCCGTCGGCTTTGCCCTGGGCCGCGAAATAGGCCTGAAACGACTCGGGGAGGCGGAGGCAGACGAAGAACGCCCAGACTGTGCCGAAACACGGGATCATCAGCAGCCAGACCAGCCCCGGCTCCATTTTCCGGAATGCTGGCGGGATCCGCTGGAAACAGCCCATCAGCAGCCAGCAGACGAAAGCCATGATGGCGAGGCCGACGAGCACCGCTCCGGCTATGACGAAGAGCATTACGCCAGCGAAGATTTGTTCCTCTCTCATGTTCTTGTTGGGTTGGTACGGTGGATGGTGATCGGGTGGAGAAAGGGCTTGTCCATCAACCCAGCGCCGGGATCGGCGCCAGGGCTTCCGGTTCCGGCTGGCTGGCCGGCTCCGGCGGCTCTGCCTCCAGCTGCGGGTTCTCCTCGTCGCGTTCCGCCGGGCCCTCTGCCGCACCGCCGACGGCGGTGCTGGGGTAGTAGCTCACGGAGCGGCCGTTGCGCAGTGTGACGGAGAGCGACTCGTCCCCGCGCCGGACCGTGATCTTGTGATAGTCCTCGCCAGCGACCGGCTTGAAGTCCTGGAAATACCCTCCGTCGGCGACCAGTTCGTCGTAGGTCACGACGTCGACCCCCTTCTCGAGCATCTGCTGTTCGGCGGCGCTCCAGATCTGGACCAGATTGTTGCGCACCGTCGTTTCGTAGGTGCGTTCGCGGACCTTCTGGAATGCCGGAATCGCCATCGCGGCGAGGAGTCCGATGATGGGAATCCCCGCGATGCCGAGGTAACCCATGACCAGCCCCGCGGTCGCCTGACCGGCCCCGCGCAGGGTTCCGCCGGAGGCCTTGATCTTCGAGTGGGCGACGTGGCCGAGGATCACCGCCACGATCGCGAAGAGGAAGAACAGCGGTGCGAGAACGAATACGCAGATGCCGCACACCATGCTGGCCGTGGCCAGGCCGCAGGACTCGACCGGTGCGGAGGTCGGCAACGGTGGGACGGTCACGGCCGGACTCGAAAGTGTCGGAGGCAGCACCGGCGGCGTGGCCGGTGGGAACACCTCCACGACTTTCCGCCACTGCAACCAGCCCTCCTTCCAGCAGAGGTCGGCGGAGCCCACTTCGCCGCGGGCGAGGCGTTGACGGATGTCGGCTTCACTGAAGGGGCCGCTCTGGATTCGGTTGATGGCGAGATAGTACATTGGAGGCGAGAGTAGGGGGTGGGCGGCGCTTGGCGAGCAGGTGCGTGTCCGCCCGCCGGCATTCCGGGGCCTGGCGCTGTCAGTCGATGGCGGGCGAGGGAATCGGCACGGGCCACACGCCGGTGGCGAGTTCGCGCGAGCCGTCGGGCAGCCGCGGCACGATGTAGGTCCAGGCCGAGATCGGCACGCCGTTGTCGCGCTCGACCCGGACGATGACCCGACGGAACAGCAGCGGCCGATCCGGCGAGGCGTCCTCCCAGGCGTCGAGGGTCGGCCATGCGGTACGGTAGTCCGCCAACGTGATCAGCTGTCCGGTGATCGGTCGCCACTGGTCGCGGGGGTAGTCCGGCACCTCCTTGTGGAGGGCCTCGCCGAGCCGGACGTGATCCTCCTCGGGCGCCATGGTGGCTTCGCCGAACTGCGCGGCCGGTGGCACCAGAAGAGCGGGACAGCCCGAGGGCAGCTCATAGAGACGGCCCCACAACCGCGCCGGGATCACCGCACACACCCCCCGGCAGAGCTGGTCGTGCATCGGCGAGCCCTGTTTGAGCGTGCCGTACGCGAAGAGTCGGGTTTCCAGAGTCATGGGGTTGTCGCCAGTGCTCCGCGGGGGAATGGCGGGCGGGATCGGGGTGTCGGCACCCTAGCCGAACTTGCCCCATTTTGAAGGCTAATCGTCACCTCAACCTCTTGGCACATTGGCCGATGTGTGACCTGCCATCATCCGATGGGGGAGAATGCCCATTCGCTTTCAACCGCCCGAACAACTCAACCGCCCCGCGTCGGTCCGCGCCTCCGTGGCCTCCGGACAGGCTTGGCTGGTTTCTGCTGCCATTTTCCGGTGCCGGGGACCGTGGCGCCTCCGATCGGCCCAGGGAGTCGGTCCGTTCTCCGCCAATTCGTAACGCGATGCTCTCCAGCCGTTCAACTCCGGCGGTTCCCAGACCGTGGCGCCTCTGCATTCTCGGGCGCATGGCCGACTGTACTGGGCGGCTGCTGCCGGCGTTGCAGCACGATCCGGGGTTCTCCATCGGGGTGCACGAATCGCTGGCGGCCGCGCGCACCGAGGTCGCCACCTGCCATATTGATCTGGCCTTGGTCTCCGTGGAGCTGGCCCAGCGTCACCAGGCCGAACTGTTTGGCCGCCCCTGCCCGGCGCGGGTCGCCGTTTTCACCGATCGACCGGAGGTGGGGGAGGCGGTGCGTTGGATGCGGGCCGGGGCCGCCGACTACTTTGCGCTGACGGCGGAGAATCTCGCGACGTTGCCCGCGCGCCTGCGCTCGTTGGTGTCTGTCCCGGGCGGTGGCCCCGCGCGGACGGTGCGCAGCGGCGGCGAGAACTTCGCCCGCCAGCTGGCCGTCCTGGTCGAGAAGGTCGGCACGGGTCTCACGCTCACCGACGATCAGGGTCGCTTTGTGGTGTTCAACCGGCAGATGCGGCGCATCACCGGCCATACCCGTGCCTCCGCGGGCACGCTCGCCGAGTTCCTGAGCGCGCTGCATCCCGACCCGGCCGAGCATCGGCGGGCGGAGGAGCGGGTGCGCGAGGTCCTCGCGACCGGCGAGATCCGCGAAGGCGACGCCGCCGCCTGCACCCGGCGGGGCGACAAACTGCTGTTGTCGGTGACCCTGACGCCGATCCGCATCGGCGACCGGGTGTGGTTGCTGGGCGACTATCGGGACATCACCGCCCGCCGCCGGGCGGAGGCCGCGCTCGAGTTGCGCGAGGTCCGCTCGCAGGGTTTCAATCTCGCGTTGGCGGAGCTGGCCGCGGCGGAGCAGCTGTTCCGCGCGGAGCGCTCGGTCGCGCTGCACCTGGTGACCGAGACTTCCGCCCGCGCGCTCGGCGCCGCCCGGGTCGGAGTGTGGTTCTTCGAGGCCAACCACACCGAGCTCGTCTGCTCCGAGCTGTTCGAGCGGATCGGCAGCGGACACGAGTACTCCCGGCGGGTGGTGGTGGCGGAACATGCCGAATACTTCGCCGCCCTGGAGCGGCGCGAGGTGATCGCCGCCGGGGACGCCTTCCACGACCCCGCAACGCGCAGTTTCATCGACTCGTACCTCAAGCCCTTCGGCATCGGCGCGGTGCTCGATGTCCCGGTGCGGTCGGCCGGCCGGGTGGTCGGCGTCGTCCGGCATGAGCATGCCGGTGCGTCGCGGATCTGGAGCGCCGCGGAGCAGTCGTTCGCGTCGGCCATCGGCAGCTGCGTCTCGCTTGTGCTCGAGGCCCAGGCGCGGCGCGAGGCGGAGGCCGCCCTGCATGCGGCCAACAACCGGCTCAACGACATTGTGGAGTTCCTGCCCGACGCGACGTTCGTGATCGACGCCGCCGGCACGGTGACCGCGTGGAACCGGGCGATGGAGGTGCTCACCGGCGTGCCGAAGGCCGCGATGCTGGGCTGCGGCAACTTCGAGTACTCCATGCCGCTGTACGGCGACCGCCGGCCGCTGCTGATCGACCTGGCCATCCGGCCCGACGACGCCGCGACCCACGGCTACGAGGTGTTCAGCGCGGAGGGCGGCACGCTCTTCGGCGAAGCCCATGCGCCGCGGCTGGCCGGCGGGCGGGGCGCCTATCTGTGGGGCGCGGCCCGCCCACTCATGGACCAGCAAGGGCGGATCTGCGGGGCGCTCGAGAGCATCCGCGACATCACGCATCGCAAGCAGGCCGAGAACGAGATCGTGGCCTGGAAACGCCGCTACGAACTGGTGGCCGCGGCCTCCGGGCAGATCACCTACGAGTGCAACCTGGAGACCGGTTACATCCTCTGGGGGGAGAGCGTTGACCGGGTGCTCGGCTACGAGCTCTCCGAGATGGGCGGCACCATCATGCGCTGGCTCCGCCTGATCCACCCCGCGGATCGCCGATGGACGATCGCGCAGCTCCACCGCAGTGCGCGCACCTACACGCCTTTCGACGCCGAGTATCGCATGCGGCACCGGGACGGGAGCTACCTGTGGTTCCGCGACCGCGCCTACTACATCCTCACGCCGGACCGCGCCCGGTCCATGATCGGGATGCTGACCGACATCACCGCCAGCAAGCAGGCGGCCGAGGCGCTCCAGCGGGCCCACGCCCACCTCGAGGACCGGGTGCGCGAGCGCACCGCCGAGCTCGCCACCGCCAACAGCCGGCTGCGCGAGGAGATCGCCGAGCGCGAACGGGCCCAGCAGGCGCTCACCGCCAGCGAGCAGAAGTACCGCCTCATGGTCGATTCGCTCCCGCAGGTCGTCTACGAGCTCGATCTCCAGGGCAACCTGATCGTCCTCAACCGCGAGGGCTTCAAGGCGGGCCGCTTCACCCCGGCGGAGGTTGGCTCCGGGCTCAGCCTCTTCTCGCTGATCCATCCCGACGACCACGAGCGCCTGCGGGCGAACTGGGCGCGCCTGCTGGCCGGCCACAACATCAACGGCGAGGAGTACCGTTTCCTGCGGCGCGACGGCACGTCCTTCCTCGGTTCCAGCTACGCCCACCTGATCATCGAGGACGGGCATCCGGTCGGCGTGACGGGGTTTCTCATCGACGAGACGCGGCGCAAGCAGGCCGAGGAGACCCTGCGCAAGGCCCACGCGGACCTCGAGGACCGGGTCATCCAGCGCACCGCCGAGCTGGCCGAGAGCAACGCCTCGCTGCGCCGTCTGCTCGAGAAGCAGGAGATGAACATCGGGCTGGCGCACCAGGTGTTGCTGCTCGTCAACGCCGAGCAGCCGCGCAACACCCCGCTGCGCGACGGGCTGGTCCTCTTCACCGCCGCCCAGTCCATCCCGCGCTACGTCGAGGGCGGGGACCATTTCTTCTCCCGCCGCCTGTGCGACAGCGCGGGCCACCGCACGCTCGCCAGCCTCAAGGACCAGTCCGGCCACGAGGTCGGCTGCATCCTGCGCAGCATCATCACCGACCTCATCCACAACTCCCTCATCGGCCCCCCGGGGGCCCACCGTCCCCTTGCCGAGGTCATCACGCAGCTCAACCGCGAGATCTGCCGGTCGCACCTCTTCCAGGACGGGGACTTCTTCACCTCGATCAACCTCGAGATCGACCATGCCACGCTCCAGATGGCCTACGTCGCCACGGGCCATCCGCCGTTCCTGCTCATCCGCGGCCCGGAGGTCCGGCTGGTGCCTGCGATTGGCGGGGCCGGGACCAATCTGCCGGTCGGCATGATCGACCGGCACGAGTTCTCCGCCGCGACGCTCCAGCTCGAGCCGGGCGACAAGCTCATCCTCTACACCGACGGCCTGCTCGAGACGCCCGCCGCGCGCAAGCAGCCCCATCTTTCCTCGGCCGACGTGGCCGAGATCGCCCGGGGCATCGTTGCGCAGCGCCCCGAGCTGCATGTCGTCGCCCTTGCCAAGGAGGTCTTCGCCGCGGCGGCCGGCTGTTCCTGCCACGAGGCCGCCGCCGCCCACGAGCTGCCCGACGACGTCGCCCTGTTCGCGCTCGAGATCGAGCGTCCCGGGCCCACCTTCGAGGACTGCCTCCGGCCGGCGAGCCTCCTCGAGCTGCGCTCACAGCGCGCCCGCCTCACCGAGAAGATCGAGGAGGAATGGCGCCGGCATGGTGTGACCGCCTCGTTGATGCGCCTGCATGTGATCCTCGAGGAGGCGCTCTACAACGCCTGGCACCACGGCAACCGCGAGGACCCGGAGAAATGGATCATCGTGCGCCGGCGCTACGGCAACGACGCGTGTCTCGAGATCATCGACGAGGGTGCCGGCTTCGTCTGGGACCAGATCGGGGACCCGACCTCGCACGAGAACCGGACGAAGCCCTCCGGGCGCGGCCTCTTCCTCATCCGACGATTTGCCGACGAGGCTCGCTGGTCCGACAAAGGCCGCCATCTTACCCTCCACTTCGGCGACGAGAAGACCTTCTGCCCCCCGGCCGGCCGCAGTCCGCTTCCACGACTCGACCTTTGGAACACGCTACATCCGCAATCTGCCAATCAATCCGCATCATGAACATCATCGTTACTCGAGAGAACCACACCGTGCGCCTCGTGTTGCAGGGCGAGATCGACGAGCTGGCCGCCGAGGAGCTCAAGAAACGCCTCCGGGACATCGCGCTCACCGCGCCGCAGCGGGTCGAGCTCGACTTCGCCGGCGTCTCCCACATCGGCAGCGCCGGCATCGGCAAGCTGCTGGTCTTCTACAAGGACCTCGCGATCCATGGCGCCGTGCTCGCGCTCGTCCGCGTGCCCGCCCCGATCTACCACCTCTTCCGCGAGATGAAGCTCGATTCGATCTTCTCCATCGCCGAAGGCCGCTGACCTGCGTGCCATGAACGCCTTTGCCCATCTCTCGCTCCGCACGCGCATGCTCTGCGCGGGCATAGCCCTCTCGGCCATCCCCCTGGCCGTGATCGCCCTCATCGTCTACCGGCAGAACCTCCGCATGACCACCGTGGCGGTCGAGGAGAGCGAGGTCCTCGCGGATGCCGACCTCGACCACATCGCCAAGGGGGTCTACGCGATGTGCGCCGCACAGCAGGAGACTCTCGATGCCGTGCTCCAGACCTCGCTCCGCGTCGCCCGCGCCTCCCTTGAGCGTGCCGGCGAGGCGAAGCTCGGCAAGGACTCGGTCGAATGGCAGACCACCAACCAGGTCACCAAGCAGTCCAGCACCGTGCAGCTGCCGAAGCTCGAGCTCGGCGGACAGTGGCTCGGCCAGAACTCCGACCCCAAGGCGTTCGTGCCGATCGTCGACGAGATTGCGGACCAGCTCGGCTGCGCCTTCACCGTCTTCCAGAAGATGAATGCCGCGGGGGACATGCTCCGCGTGGCGACCAACGTCCAGAGCGACAACCGCCGCGCCATCGGCACGTTCATCCCGGCGCTGGGCGCCGACGGGCTGCCCAACCCGGTGGTGAGCTCCGTCCTGAAGGGGCAACGGTTTGTCGGCCGCGCCTTCGTGGTGAATGCCTGGTATCTCACAGCCTACGCGCCGCTGACGTCGTCCGGCGGCGACCTGCTCGGGATGGTCTTCGTCGGCATCAAGGAGCAAAGCGTCGCGAGCCTGCGCCAGCAGATCCTCAACACCAAGGTCGGCTCGACCGGCTACGTCTACGTGCTGGACTCGAAGGGCAACTACGTCATCTCGCAGAACGGCCAGCGCGACGGCGAGAACGTGTGGGAGACGAGGGATGCCGAGGGGAAGTACGTTCTCCAGGAGATCGTGCGCGTCGCGAAGGCCGCCCCGGCCGGGCAGACGGGCGAAGTGACCTACCTGTGGAAGAACCCCGGCGAGGCGACGGCGCGCAAGAAGATCGCCCGCGTCGCCTACTTTCCCGCGTGGGACTGGGTGATCGGCGTGGGTTCCTACGAGGAGGAGTTCATGGCGGCGCCGGCGAAGCTCTCCGCCATCGGCACCGCCGGCGCCCGGAACATCGTGCTCCTTCTCGTCGTCACCACCGCGGCCGCCGTGCTCTTCTGGCTGGCGACCGCCCAGGCCCTCTCGCGCAAGCTCATCCGCATCGCCGACCAGCTGAAGGCCGGTTCCGAGCAGGTGCTCGGGGCTGCCGGCATGATCGCCGATGCCGGCCAGTCAGTCGCCGACGGCGCCAGCAGCCAGGCGGCGGCGCTCTCCGGCACCTCCCACAGTCTCCAAGGGATGGCGGCGCGCGGGAGCGAAGTGGCGGGGCTCACCCGCGGCGCCGACCAGCTGATGAAGCAGAACATCGAGAAGACCGGCCAGTCGCTGAAGGCCATTGTCGAGATGACGCAGGCGATGAACCGGATCGTCGCCGAGAGCGGCGAGATGGGGAAGATCATCAAGACGATCGATGAGATCGCCTTCCAGACCAACATCCTCGCGCTCAACGCCGCCGTCGAGGCCGCCCGCGCCGGTGAGGCCGGGGCGGGCTTCGCCATCGTCGCCGAGGAGGTGCGCAACCTGGCCGGTCGCGCCGCCGAGGCCGCCCGCACGACCCAGGTGAAGCTCGACAGCAACGTCGGCCTCATCCGCCAGGCCGGAAGCGGCATCCAGGGCGTGAACGACAACTTCGAGGCGATCGTCGAGAGCGCCACCATCATCGGCGAGAAGGTGCAGTCGATCACCACTGCCACGGAGGACCTCACGAAGAACATCGGCGGTCTCTCCGAGGCCACCGGCAAGCTCGAGTCCGTCGTCCAGTCCAACGCGGCCAACGCCGAGGAGTCCGCCAGCGCCGCCGAGGAGCTTTCCGCGCAGGCGCACGAGATCTCCTCGCTGGTCGCGGATCTGGTCGGGCTGGTCCGTGGCGAAGGGCAGGCCTCGGAGCACGCGGCGCCGCCTCGTGCTTCCGGTTCCGCCGGCCCGGCCGCCACGGCCAAGCCCGCGGCGGCGCCGCACCCGGAACTGGCGGCCGCGCAGAGCGGCCCCGGCTGATCCTGCCTCTCTGGGCAGATGCTGCGGATTGCAAAAAAGCCCCCGGCGTGAGCCGGGGGCTTCTGTTTGTACTCTGCTCAGGACAACCCGGTTGAACTCAGAACCGGAAGGTGTTGGTCAGCTGCCACGTCTGCGGGGGGCGGATGCGGTAGCCGGCCGGGGTCCCGTCGGGCTGGGTGGTGACCGGGATGAGCTCGTTTCCGACGAACGCGTTGCGGATGTTCAGCTGGATGTTCCATTCGACGTTCTTCCAGATCTTCCGGGTGTAACCGATCCAGAAGTCGAAGTTCATCTCGCGGTCGCCCATGTAGGGATTGTCGAGGTCGTAGCCGATCGCCGTCGGGCTGTCCCCGAGGATGGGCAGGTAGCCGATCGCCACCGGGGCCTCGTAGCGCATGCCACCGCCAACGTTGACGCCCTTCAGGAAGCCCTGGTCGAAGTCGTAGTTGGAGATGATATTGAAGCGCCACTTGCGCAGCTCGGCGACGTTGGAACCCTCCTGCAGCTTGAGCAGGTGGTACGCGGCGCCAAACCGGTTGTTCCAGTCGATCAGGAACGTGTCGTTGCCCGCGCCGCCCCACCAGATGCGCAGGTCGCCCGCGCTGCCCTTGCCGCCGCCGAGGGCGGCCTCGTACTTCGAGGCGAAGTCGATCAGGGCCGCGCCGCCGACGTTGTTGCGGATCGCGGTGGTCTTGGAGGCGTTGAACGTCAGGCGCCAGTTCTTGGTGGCCTGGGCGTTGAACTCGAACTCGTAGCCCCGGGAGACGCTGTCCTCGGTGATGGCGAGGCCGGACGGTGTCGTGTAGGTGTAGTTACCGTTCGGCTCGTTGAGGTTGATCTTCCACGCCGCGTAGAAGCGGGGGTCGACGCTGGCCTGCCACTGCCGCCAGGCGGCGACCACGGAGGCTTCGCGCGCCTGGGCCTCCTCGAGGGTCTCGCCCTGGGCCTGGCCGTAGTTGTAGCGGGTGTTGGTCGGATCGGGGTTCGGCGCCTGGGTGTCGAGGGTGTTCCCGGTCAGGTTGTACTGGAAGATGTTCGCCCATTGGGCGCCCCAGACCTGGCCTTGGCCGAGGTACCACGTGTAGTTGTTGAGCCCGCCCGTGCTGGAGGCGTTGATGGCCGACGTCTCGTATTTGTTGATCTTGAGCGAGAAGCGGCCGTCCTTGGTCTCGATGAGGATGCCGCGGTCGGTCGTCTGGCCCTGCGGCGGCGGGAGCGGGTCGCCGTACATGTCGACGCGCTGCGACGCCGGCTGGAAGTTCGACGACTTGTTGTAGTACACGCTGAACAGCAGCGGGACGTGCGCGGTGAGCTGCTTGAGTCCCGGGAAGTCGTTCAAGTGCGCCATCACCATCCAGCTGTGCGAGGTGACCTGCAGGCGGTTGCTGTAGGCTTCCGGGAGCACGTAGCCGGTGGCGGGGTCGGTGCTGACGACACCGCGGGCGGTGGAGGTCGGGCTGTCCGAGTTCCGGGAGAGGCTCCAGGATTTGGAGACGTCCTTGCGGGCGCCCCAGGTGCCGACGATGGCGTTGTCCCAGAAGTGGCCCTGCCAGACGAACGCGCTCGAGGTCACGCGGGACTTGTTGAGCGCGGCGTAGTTGGTGAGGAGGGCGCGGTTGCCGGGGGCGGCCTCGGAGTCGAGGATGCCGACGGGAATCGTGGTCCAGCCCACGTAGTTGGCGGGGTTCTCCGACTGGTAGCTGTTGCGCGCGCCGGGGCCGGCGGGGTCGGCATAGGGCCGGTTGAAGTTCGGCAGGTCCGGATAGTACTGATACGCCCAGGGGGCGGCCGGGTCCACGTAGCCGGGGGCGGCCGGGTCGGTCGGCATGGCCCAGTGCGAGTCGAAGAAGCGGAAGCTGCCGCTGGTGATTGTCGGCTCGACTGTCGGGCGTGGAATGGCGGCGCCGGTGGCGGTCGCGCGGTTGAGCAGCGAGGGCCCGAGGTAGATCGACACGCTCGGCCGCAGGGCGCCGTCGCCGATCTTGCGGACGGTCGAGGGGTTGCCGCCGGGGAGGGTGGGCGGACGGGTGGCCAGCTCGAAGGCGTCGTCCGCGGTGTAGCGCACCCAGCTGCGGGTATCGCGCTGGTTCTCGTCGGCCGCGAAGAGGCCGGTGACGGTGTGCTTGCCGAGGAGGCGCAGCGCCCAGTGCTTGCCATCCTTGGAGAAGTCGTGCGTGGCGAACAGGGTCGCGCGCGTCGTCTCCTTGTTGCTCGCCGTCTCGGAGCCGCCGGCGAGGCTGTCGGTGATGTACGGCCGACCGACATTCGGGTTCGGGGTGCCGTCGGCGAAGGGTTCGCCGTCGAGTCCGGCCGGGGTGCCATCGAGGTACGTCTTGTTGATGTCGATGTAGAGCGCCTGGCGGGTGTCGGAGAGCAGGTTGAGGCGGCCGCTCTTGTAGAACTCGTTGTTGTAGGTGAGCTCGAAGCCCATCTGCTCGTTGAAGAAGGTCTGGGCCAGGCTCACGTTGTAGGCGCGGAAGTCCTGCCACTCATTCTTGGTGGGGCCGTCGTAGAGCTGGTTGTAGAAGTCGAAGACCGAGGGGTCGGTCAGCGAGTTGTCCTTGTAGACGCCGAACTGCGAGAGCGGCAGCCGGGCGGCGAGCGCCTGCACCGACTTCGAGTTGATGCCGAGCGGGCGGGCGAAGGGGATGCCGCCGATGGCGCGGTCGATGGCGCCGGCGGAGCTGATGCCGAACGTGCCGGCGGGCTCGGGGAACATCGCCGCGGTGGCCGTGGCGTTGTCACCGTTGAAGGTGACCACGGGGCCGCCGAACTGCTGGCCGTAGTTGCCCTCGAGGATCCACGGGTTGAGGTACGGCATCGGCGTGCCGTTGGGCAGGTAGCCGACCGGGCCGCCGTTGACGCTGGCGCGGGCCTGGCCGTGGTCGACCATGCCGGTGTTGTCGTCGTAGGCGTTGGCGGGGACGAAGGTCTGGCGGTTGAGGTTGGTGAAGATCCGGCCGTTGCCGCCCTCGTAGGTGCCGGTCTCGAACCACGGGGTGATGCGGTCCATCGGGGGCAGCGTGCGGGGGTTGTTGCTCCGGATCCGGCCGGCCTCGTAGTTGGCCTTGAGGATGGTGCGCATGCCGGCCCGCTTGAGGAACTTCGGCTCGTAGCGCAGCGCGCCGTAGAGGCGCTTGTCCATCGACTGCGCCGGGTCCTGCTTGAACTGGTCGTCGTTGCGCAACGCGGCCACGCGCACGGCGAGCTGCTCCTCGAGGAGCACGCGGTTCACGTCGAGCGTCTGGCGGTTGGCGCCGTAGCTGCCGAGGCGCAGCTGCACCTCGGTGGAGTCGCGGAACATCGCCTGCTTGGTGCGGGTGTTGATGATGCCCGCCGGGCTGCCCTGGCCGAAGAGGATGGAGTTGGGGCCGCGCTGGAGGTCGACGCCGTCGATGGCGTAACCATCCCAGGGGATGTCGGTCATGAAGAAGTCGCGGGTGTTGTCCGCCGCCGTCAGACCGCGGATACGCGTGTTCTGGTTCGGGTTGATCAGCTTGCCGGACTCGTCGAGCGAGGCGCCGTTGCCGTTGCCGCCGAAGTTGCCGAACGTGCCGCCGACCTCCGATCCGGTCGTGTACTGGAGCAGTGTCCGGTTGTCGGTCGCCGCGACGTCCCGGAGGAACTCGGTGGTGACGACGGACACCGCGCTGCCGATGTCGCGCAGCTCGGTGTTGAGGCGGTTGCCGGCGAGGGTGGTCGCTGCGGCGTAGCCGTTGGTCGCCGAGGTGGTCACTTCGAACGGCGAGAGGACGATGACCTCCTCGTCGTCGGTTTGCGT
>JAEXPG010000466.1 GCA_023447015.1 Verrucomicrobiota bacterium | reverse complement strand
GGCGATGGCGAGATAGAGGAAGCAGCCGCGGCGGACGTCGTTCTTGATGTCGGCGGGTTGCGCCTGCGGCAGCAAGTGTGCGTGCTCATCCGGCAGCACGTCGGCGTCGGCCGCGGAAGTGGCGGGGGGCGCCGAGGCCGCCTCCATGATGGCCGCCGGATCGAGCGGCACAGGGGCCTGCGGAGCCGGAGTCGGCACGGAGCTCTGGGCCAGTGGTTTCGCCACCGCGAGCTTGCGCGGTGTCGCCGGCGCAGGCGTCGTCGACGAGGCGGCGGCGATCTCGCGATCGAGCCATGCAAGGTGTTCGGATATGACTGAGCGCTGGCGGCGCAGTTCAGCGAGTCGGTCCGGCGACATGCGCGGGAGTCTGCCGGCCGGGAAAGGGGGCGCAACTCCCAAGCCGCCCGAGCATCGACAAGCGCGGGTTTGGACGCTTTTTTGCACCCGCCCGCATGAGCGCCCCCGCCGAATCCCGTCCCGCCGCCCCCAACGCCAACGAGGGTCTCCCCAAGCCCGATCTGACCGAGGCCGAGTGGTACGCGCACGTGTATCAAGGCGACACGGTGCCGCAGCTCACCTGGCGGGCCGTGCTCACCGGCGGTGTGCTCGGGATGCTGATGGCTTCGGCCAACCTCTACACGACGCTGAAGATCGGCTGGTCGTTCGGTGTGGCGATCACCGCGTGCGTGCTGTCGTTCGTGCTCTGGAACGGCGTGCGCCTGCTGCTCGGCGGTCGTTTCAGCCAGCTCTCGATCCTGGAGAACAACTGCATGCAGTCCACCGCCTCGGCCGCGGGCTACTCGACCGGGAGCACGATCGGCACGGCCTTCGGCGCGCTGCTGATGCTCGAGGGCTCCCACCAGCCGTGGTGGATCGTGGGCCTGTTCACCTTGTTCACGGGAGCGCTCGGGGTGTTTCTCGCCGTGCCGATGAAGCGGCAGATGATCAACCGCGAGCGGCTGCCGTTTCCCAGCGGTACCGCTGCCGCGGTGACGCTCAAGAGTCTCTACAGTCGCGGGAGTGCGGCGGTCCGCCAGGCCCATGTGCTGGTGTGGTCGCTGGTCGGCGGCGTGGTGATCGGCGTGTGCAACACGGGGGAGGGCACGCTCAAGCTGCTCGACCGGCTCTTCGCGCGGGTCCCCTGGCTCCATCTTCCCGAGCAGGCGCCGGCGGCGGGCTATGCGATGCTCAACGGCCGGCAGTTGCTCGGCTTCGGGTTCGAGCCGAGCGTGCTGCTCATCGGCGCCGGGATGATCACCGGGCTGCGTGTGTCGCTCTCGATGCTCGCCGGTTCGGCGCTTCTGTACTTCGTCGTCGGACCGCAGTTGATCGCGCTCGATGCCGCCAATGCTTCGGTTGAGGCCTACAAGATTTCGATCCCGATCGTCGGGGGCGGGACCATCTACCACCTGCCGCGCTGGGCGCTGTGGGGCGGCACGGCGGTGATGGTCTTCGGCAGCCTGGCGGCGTTCGCTCTGCAATGGCGAACGGTCGCCCGGTCGTTCCGCGGAATCGGCAAGAAGGCCGGTGTGAAAGTGGCGACGGTCGACGAAGCGCTCGAGGCCAAGATGGAACCCGTCGAGGTGCCGCTGTCCTGGCTCGTGGTCGGACTGGTGCCGGCGACGATCGGCATTCTTGTCGTCAACGCGGTGGCCTTCCACATCAGAGTCTGGCTCGGACTGGTGGCGGTGGGCATGTCGTTTGTGCTCAGCCTGGTGGCGTGCCGCGCCACGGGCGAGACCGACACCACGCCGATCGGGGCGATGGGCAAGGTCATGCAGCTGCTCTATGCGGTGATCTCGCCGCCGGCGGCGACGAGCGTGCACGTGAGCCTGCAGCACAACCTCATGGCCGCGAGCACCGCCGCCAACGCGAGCTCGTCGAGCGCCGACCTGCTCACCGACCTGAAGAGCGGCTACCTGCTCGGCGCCAATCCGCGGCGCCAGTTCATCGCGCAGCTCATCGGGATCCTGTTCGGCGTCGTGGCGATCGTCCCGGCCTGGTATCTGATGGTTCCGGACAAGGCGGCGCTGGAGGCGTTCAATCCGCCGTCGACCAACATGTGGCGGGCGGTGGCCGAGCTCCTCGCCGGCGGTGGCCTGAGCCAGCTGCCGTACAGCGCGAAGCTGGCGATCGTCCTCGGCGCGCTGCTTGGCATCGCGGTGCCGCTGGCCGAAACGATCTGGCCGAAGCTGCGGCCGTGGCTGCCGTCGTGCATGGGCCTGGGCCTTTCCTGGGTCATGAGCTTCTCCAACTGCCAGTCCTTCGCGATCGGCGCGGTGGTGGCGTGGCTGTGGACGAAATGGCATCCGAAGACCGGCGAACCGTATGCGGTGCCGGTGGCGTCGGGTCTCATCGCCGGCGAGTCGCTGATCAAGGCCTTGATCGCCATGACCGCGACCGCACTGGGCCTGTTGGGGATGAACTCCTGAGCGCCGGTGCGTCAGCTGGGCTCCCTGGCCTTGGCCGGGGAGGGGCGGAGCACATGAGCCGACAAGCCGCAGTCGCAGCCGACCAACGGCAACGAAGGGGAAAGACGTTGTAGTGCCGAGGTCGGTCCGATGATCTCCACCCGCCAGGTGAGCAACCTCTTGGAGCCGGTCGTATTCGGTGCGCCATCTGTCGGCGGGCCTTTGTTGCCTTCGTTACCTTCTGTCCTCCGCGAAAGTCCGGGGGGGCGCAGGAACGGATGCGTTCTCGCCACGCCGGAGAAATGAAAAGGGCGCCGCGAAGGCGCCCTGAGAACCGGGATGGTGAAACAGCGAAGGCGGCATTACCGCACGGGTGCCGGCTTCGGCTCGGCCAGGCGCCCGTAGAGTTCGCCGAGGTCGCGCAGATAGGTCGTGCTGTTGCGCACCAGACTCTCCAGTTGGTCGGGCCGATAGCGCCACTCCCAGTTGCCGTCGGGCTTGCCCGGGAGGTTGAACCGGGCGGAGCTGTCGAGATCGAGGAGATCCTGCAGCGGGAGGACGGCGAGGCGGCAGGGCGAAGCGTAGGCCGCGCGGATGAAATCCCAGGCGATCTCGGCGCCGCTGATCCGGAAATAGCGCCGCAGGTGGTCGCGGCTCTTCTCGTCGGTCGCGGCGTACCAGCCGCGCGTGGTGTCGTTGTCGTGGGTGCCGGGGTAGAGCACGCAGTTCGGCACGTGGTTGTGCGGCAGGTAGAGGTTCTTGGCGTCGCCGCCGAAGGCGAACTGCGTGATGGCCATGCCGGGCAGACCGGTGGCCTCGCGCAGGGCGATCACGCCGGGCGTGAGCACGCCGAGGTCCTCGGCGATGATCTTGGCGGTCGGGAAGGCGTCGCGGATAGCGCGGAAGAGCTCGAGGCCCGGGCCGGGTTCCCACGAACCCTTGCGGGCGTTGGGCGAGCCGGCGGGCACGGCCCAGTAGCTCTCGAAGCCGCGGAAATGGTCGATGCGGACGACGTCGCAA
The DNA here is from genome assembly GCA_023447015.1 of Verrucomicrobiota bacterium. Classification (GTDB taxonomy): domain Bacteria; phylum Verrucomicrobiota; class Verrucomicrobiia; order Opitutales; family Opitutaceae; genus CAJCBL01. The sequence goes on along the minus strand of JAEXPG010000466.1, from coordinate 4,194 downwards.
AGATCGAAGGTGGCCGCCATGCGGCGGAGCCACCAGGCGTAGCCGGTCTTCTGATGCGCCGGCCAGGCGTAGAGCGGGTTGCCCCAGAGCTGGCCGTCGGCGGAGAAGTAGTCGGGCGGAACGCCGGCGACAAAGGTCGGGCGGCGGGTCGCCGGATCGAGCTGGAAGAGGTCGGGATTGGCCCAGACATCGGCGCTGTCGAGCGCGACGAAGATCGGCACATCGCCGACGACCTGGATGCCCAGCGCCGCGGCACGGGCGCGGAGCGCACGCCACTGGCCGAAGAAGAGGTACTGGAGGAACTGGTGCGCGAAGATCTTGGCGGCGAGGCTGCGGCGCAGCGGGGATTTTGCGGCCTTCTCGAAGTTGCGTTGCTCGGCCGGCCATTCCCACCAGGGACGCCCGGAGAAGTGGTCCTTCAGCGCGAGAAAATAGGCGTAGTCGTCGAGCCAGCCGGCCTGGGTTGCGCAGAACGCGCCGAAATCGCCGTACGGGAGCGCCACCGGCTTCTTCTGGAAACGGGCGGCGGCGAAGAAGAGCGCGGGCCATTTGTGCTGCCAGATCGCGCCGAAATCGACGCGGTCGGCGGGCAGCGCCTCGAGTTTGGCCAGTTCGGAACGCTGGAGCAGTCCGGCCGCCACCAACGGCTCGAGATCGATCAGGTACGGGTTGCCGGCGAAGGCGGAGAAAGACTGGTACGGCGAGTTGCCGTAGCCGGTCGATCCCAGCGGGCAGACCTGCCAGTAGCTGAAACCCGCCTTGGAAAGAAACTCGAGGAAACGGGTGGCGTGGTGGTCGAGGGTGCCGATGCCGTGCGGTCCGGGGAACGAGGTGGGGTGAAGGAGGACGCCGGCGGCCCGGTGATCGAGCCAGTTGAACAGCGGAGCGGGTGTTGGGCTCATGTGCGGCGGGACAATGCACGGAAGTGCCGAAGGGGAAAGTCGGATTCGTTGCGTCGTGGGCTGCCCGCCAGGTGGTGTCGCTCGCCCGGCTGGAGGAATTGGTGCTGCCGCCTGAAAAGCCGGCTGTTCTTTTGGCGGGAGTTCCTCCTAGCTGGTCGCCGACGACCATGGCGAAGAAATCCAGCGGCGATCCGGCCGCGCCCAAGAAGCTCGGCACCTACACGATCAAGCTCGACGACGCGCAGCTGAAGAAACTGCGCGCGGCGTGCGAGGGAAAATCGTGGGAGCCGTTCGAGGTCGCCTACACGCATTTCGCGTTCAAGGGGCCGGACTGCAACGTGAGCGCGTACACGAGCGGCAAGGTCGTGGTCGCGGGCAAGGGCACCGAGGACTTCGTGCAGAACGTGATCGAGCCGGAGGTCACCGGCCAGGCGAAGCTGGGCTACGACGAGGTGCTGCACCCGGAGTGGTTCACGGCGCACGCGGGGCTCGACGAGAGCGGCAAGGGCGATTTCTTTGGTCCGGTGATCGCGGCGACCGTCATCGCGGAGAAGCCGGCGATCGACGCCTGGATCGCGGCTGGCGTGAAGGACAGCAAGAAGATCTCCGACCCGCAGATCATCAAGCTCGACGAGCTCATCCGGAACACCCCGGGAGTGATCGTGGAGACCTGTTTCTGTGGGATGGAGAAGTACAACGAACTGATGGGCCGGCCCGGCGCGAACCTCAACCGTCTGCTCGCCTGGCAGCACGCCACCGCGCTCAACGCGGCGCTGAACAAGAAGTGGGTCCCGTGGGGCCTGCTCGACCAGTTCACCGAACAGCCGCTGGTCCAGCGCGAGTTGGCCAAGAAGGCCACCGCGCAGTTCGACCTGAAGATGCGCACCAAAGCGGAAGAGGACCCGGTGGTCGCGGCGGCCTCGGTCGTTGCCCGCGCGGCCTTTGTGCGTGAGATGCACGACCTGTCCGTGCAGTTCGGCGACAAGCTGCAGAAGGGCGCCAGCGCGCAGGTCAAGGTGCAGGCGCACGAAATCATCCGGAAGCTTGGCGCGCCGGCGCTGCGGCGGTTTGCCAAACTCCATTTCCGCACGGCCTACGAGGTCGTGAGCGAGGCCGGCAAGCTCGACGAGCTGCCGCTCAAGGCCCCGGCGGAGAAGACGGAGTGGGGGAAATGGTAGGAATCCGGAAGGTGGAACTCGACGGCGCGCCCTGAACGACGAACCGCGAATTCCGAGCTCCCGCACCCGATCCACCCCGAACCCTGAACTCCGAACTCTGAACCCTGAACCCTGAACGCTGCCTCTCGTGGCCAAACGTCGCCAGCTCCGCGGATTCGACCTGAAGCAGATCACCGGCTTCGACACGCTCATCGGCGTCGACGAGGCCGGTCGCGGTGCGCTCGCCGGACCAGTCGTCGCCGGGGCGGTGCGGGTGACGCGGGAGTTTCTGGAGGGCCGCTGGGCGCAGACGCGTGCGGCGAAGGTCAACGACTCGAAGCAGCTCACTGCCGAGCAGCGCGACGAGGTGTTTGCGGACCTGCAGGAACTGGCCCGAGCGGGTGAGATCGCGCTCGGGGTCGGGCGGGCCGAGGTGGGCGAGATCGAGAGCTTCAACATTCTCGGCGCGACGAAGCTCGCGATGCGGCGGGCCTTGGAGTCGATCTACCCTCCGGAGGTGTTCCGGCAACGCGAGGAGCCGGATCTGTTCGCCGGGGCCGAGGCGTTGGCCGCGTTCCAACCCACGGTGAACTGCCGGGTGTTGATCGACGGCGTGAAGCTGCGCGGTTTTCCGTACCCGCACGAGGGCGTGGTCCACGGTGACGCGCGGTCGTTGTGCATCGCGATGGCGTCGGTGGCGGCGAAGGTGACGCGCGACCGCGCGATGGTCGGACTCGATTCGGAGTTTCCGGGCTACGGCTTTGCCGGGCACAAGGGTTACGGCACCGAGGAGCACCGGGCGGCGCTCCTGCGGCAGGGACGATGCTTCCAGCACCGCGACAAGTTTGTCCGCTCGTTCCTCGAAGGGAAGAAGCACGACGTCGCCGGGCAGCTTGGACTGTTTGGCGAGCTGGAGTCGGAGGACGCATCGCCGGCGGACTAGGATCGGCCACCGACCGGGCGCAGCGCGTGTCGCGGCGGGGCGGATGGTTCGCGCCCTGCGGAGTTGAAAAAGGAAGGCGAGCCGTCAGAACGGGGGCGTCGTGGCGAAGAAACAAAACCCTCTGGAACGCCTGCTCGGCCGGCTGGACCACCTCGATTCGGCGGGGCTGACCACGCTCGTCCAGCGGCTTGCGCGCGAGCGCGGTCTGCTGGAGGCGGTGCTCAACACCGTGCAGGAAGGCGTGCTCGTGCTGACCGAGGATGGGGTGATCGAGTACGGCAATGCCGCGGCCGCCCGCCTCCTCGGGCTCGGCGAGGGCGCCTTGATCCGGGCCCAGCTCTGGCGCGTGCTGCCGGGTTTGCGGCAGACGCTCGAGGCGACGCTTCAACGGGGCGGACCGCGCCCGGAAGTGATCACGCGGGAGCTCGAGGTGAGCTACCCGCAGCGGCGATTCCTGCGTCTGCATCTCGTGCCGTTCGACCAGGAGCAGGGCACCGAGGGCGGCGCGCGGCGGTTCACGGCGATCCTCGCGGACATCACCCAGGAGAAGCTCTCGACGGAGGAACTTATCGAGAGCGAGAAGATCAACTCGATCCTCCTGCTCGCCGGCGGCGTGGCCCATGAGCTCGGCAATCCGCTCAACTCCCTGACGATCCATCTGCAGCTGCTCGGCCGAAAACTGAAGAAGCTCCGCTCGATCGACGACGGCGACTCGGCGCGCGAGTCGTTGCGCATTTGCCAGGAGGAGGTCGACCGGCTCGACGGCATCATAACCAACTTCCTCGAGGCGATCCGTCCGCGGCCGCCCGACTTCAGCGACGTGAACCCGTCCGAGGTGCTCGAGGAGGTGCTGCGGTTCCAAGGCACCGAGCTGGAGAACCGCGGCATCAAGGTCGATGTGGAGCTGCCGGCCGAGCCGATGGTGATCCTCGCCGACCGCAACCAACTCAAGCAGGTCTTCTTCAACCTCGTGAAGAACGCCGCGGAGGCCATGGCTCCCGGCGGGGTTCTGCGGGTCCGGTCCCGGCGCGACGACGAGAGCCTCTTTCTGCTCTTCGGCGACACCGGCAGCGGGATTCGGCAGGAGGACATTGCCAAGATGTTCCAGCCCTATCACACGACGAAGAAGGGTGGTCACGGTCTCGGCCTCATGATTGTGCACCGGATCCTGCGCGACCACGGAGGGCAGGTC
>JAEXPG010000461.1 GCA_023447015.1 Verrucomicrobiota bacterium | reverse complement strand
CACTGGCCGCCGCCAACACGTGGCGACTGCTGGTGTCGAACGTGAACGCCTCGCCCACCTTGCCGGCGCCGTACTGCACGTTCACGCCTGCAGCCGGCAAACCGCTCACATTGTCCTGCGTCGTATGATTGCCGCTCCACCACGCCGTCAGCCCGGAGGGCGTGACGGTCGTGGAACTCACGCCTACACGCAGCTCCACAACATCGGTCGCCGTGGAGTAGTTGTTGCTGGCTTCGAGCTGAAGTAGGTAAAGCCCGGGCTCCGGAATATCGACCTCGGTGGTGGGCGATGTCTTGTCGAAGAAGGAGATAGCTTCGATGTTCGAGGTGCCATCAAGCCTCTGGGCGGAGAGTACCGTCCACTCAGCGCTCACGGTCGCCACGTCGCAGCCCTGCCAGACTTCGCCGGCGAGCGGAATGGACACCCCTCCGGCCGGGAAGGCGACCACCTGATCGTCGCCCGCGCGCACAACCAGGCTCGTGCTGCTTCCCGGCGGGCACTTCGAGATGGTGTAGGACGCGGCCACGCTGGTCGTCTGCCCCTTGGTGTCGGTGGCCACCGCGCGAAGGTCGAGCGCGGTGTCGCCGGCAACCAGCGGGGGCAGGAAGCCGATCCGGTAAGGCTTCGTGTTCGCGGTACCGCGAAGCACCGGGTCCTTCGAACCGTCCGTCACATCGAAGAGCTCGACCTTGGCGATGCCGCGATCATCGGTCGCCTCAATGGCGAAGGTGACCTGCTGATTCGACACCAACGTCGATCCCGGGGCCGGCGACTTGATCGCGACGCCTGTGGGCGCCACGTCGTTGCGCACAGTGATCTTCAACGAGCGGCTGGTCTGCTTCCCGGCCACGTCGGTCGCCGCGAAGACCACGTCGAGCTCGGTGTCGGCCGACACCTCCGGCAGGATGATCGATCCGTCGACTTTGCGGCCGCCGGTGATCGGCGTGAAGGTCGTGATCGGAGCGAAGCCCGTCACCGTGATCGAGGCGTCGGCAATGCCCACGTCGTCGGTCATCTCGGCGCTGAAGGCGACCGTCGCCACCTCGTAGAAGGTAGCCCCGTCGGCCGGGATCGCGTTGGCGATCACCGGTTCGGCGGCATCGACGATGCGATGCAGCGTTCGGGTCTCGGTCTTCTCGTTGCCGTTCAGATCCTTGGCCGTGACCTCGATCACGACATCCGCCCCGGATGGATCATAGGGAATGAAGACGGTGGATTTCCACGAATAGGGATTTCCCCGAACTTGGGTGATCGGCCATGCAGCACCGTCGACCTTCAGGGTCAGGGATTCGAGCGGGAGGAAATTGATCCAGGCGTAGACTTCGACCGTTACGTCTGCGTTTTGGGCCACCTCATCCCCGGGAGAGATCGAGAGATCGATGTTGCTGACATTCTGGGAGCTTTCGACCTCAATCCGGCGAGGCTCGCCTACAACCACACTTCCATCGACTCCGATGGCGCGAGTCTGGAGCGTGAAGGATACCCCTGCGGTCTTCGGAGCGATGATCACCAGCGGTGAGCTAAACGTGGTGCTGAAAGAGTGGATCGGATCACCGTTGAGTAGCAGTTCGAAGCGGGTCGGCACCGATCCGACACTCGCCGTGAACCGGGGCCATCCCAGGAAGCTCCCCTCCCACACCCGATAATCGCCGCTCTCCATCGAGACTGATCCAAGCACCCCCGTCAGCCCCAAGTCTAGGCTTCGGTTGCCGATAGAGCCATCAAGCCCTTCGATGAACAGGTTGTTGCCGTAGAGCACGAAATCCCCGATTGGGCGCTCGAACCGCAGCACCCCGTTGATCGTTCCGGTGGCGGTATCGACGAAGGTGAGGCTCCGGGAGTCCTGCGACTTGGCGATGAGCAAGGTGCCGAAGCTCCGGAGTTCGGTCGCTTTGAGCGAGATCAAGCCCTCGATCGGCTCGAGACCACTCGGCCGACCGTCGTTGTCTCTCGTGATTCGATATCCCCGAAGCGAATTCCGGTCGGCCATCCAGACCGAATCTCCAGCGAACGAAACCGCAACAATATCGGCCACCTCACATCGACCGACCCCATCGATCAAACAGAAGAAGCCTTCCGATTTGTCCGCATAATAGTGGTCCACGAGGAGACCATCCCCTGTGGTCATCGCAAGGAACCGTCCATCGGATACCGCGAGATGGGCCCCACCGAACTCGATGCCGTAGTGAGGCTCCCCCGGCTTCACCTCTTGGCGCATCAATGGATTGTCCGCCTGACCAAGCTGGTACTCCACGAACGTGCCGTTGGCCAAGAAGACCAACAGGTGCTCGTCCATCACCTCGATGCTCCGGACCGCGGCGGCCATCGTGAGCGTCGTGACGGGGGCGACGATCTCGTCGGACAGTTTGCCGCCGACCGGCCGCTTGTGCGGCGAACCGGTGCGGCTGAAGATGTCGACCTTGTTGCCGGCCGCGCGGAACAGCAGGTGGTTGGCCTGCTTCAGCATGACGAGGTTCGCCGCGGGATTCGCGGGGATCGCCTCGTCGTTCCAGGCGACGGTCGTTTCGGTGACCGTGCGCTTGAGCACGCGGTTGCCGGTGGCGTCGCTGACGAGCAGCGTGTCCATGTCCTGCGGGAGGAGCACCGCGTCGCCGGTCGTGGCGATGGTCGCCGTCACCGGTGCCGTGGTCGCCAGCGTGTGCAGCTGGTACACGGACGAGGATCCGCCGTTGCGGTCGAGCACCTCGACCTCGAGCTTCACCACTTCGCCCCGCGCCTTCGCCGGGATTGTGACGCCGCGGGTGTACTGCCCGTCCTTGGCGGTCATCTCGCCGACGGGGACACCGTCGACCAGCAGTTGCACGCGGGTCGGAGTCACTTCATCGACCACTGTCGCGACGACCTGCTCGAACGAACCGCCCATCAGCGGATCCGTCGGAAGCGGCGAGACGATGGTGATCTGCGGCGGCAGGTCTTCGACCACTTCAACCGGCACCGCATCGGTCGTGAGCGACTGCTGCTTCGTGTCGGCGATCACCGCACTGAAGGACACCTGGAGGCGGCCCGAACCGGTCGGCACGTCGGGCAGCTTCGTCACCAACTGGTAGACACCGTTGGCGCCGGTCGCGACGGTGCCGATCGGCGTGCCGTCGCGCAGGAACCTGACGTTGGCGATCCCGACATCGTCGCTGGCGGACACCTGGAGGGTGATCTCGGTGTTCTCGTAGCGTTTCGCGGTCGTGCCACCGACGATCGTGAGCGTGCCTTGCGGGAAGACATCCTCGCGCACGGTCAGCGGGGCCGCCGCGGAGGAACCGGCAACCGGGCGGACATCGCTGGCGCGCGCGGTGAGCGTCATCGCCGCCGAGCTACCGTCGATCTCGGGCAGCGTGAAGTTGAAGCTGTAGTCACCGCTGGTCTTGCCGGGCAACGTGGCGACCGGGTTCGACGCGGCTCCGCTGAGGTGCAGTTCCACCGTGTCGATCGCGAGCGTCGCCTCGACGCCGACGACGGCGGCGACGGTCGTGCCTTCCACATAGTTGTGGGCCGGCGTGATGCTCTTGATCGTGACCTGCGGCGCCGGGCTGTCGAACAGCTGGACCGTGGCGTCCGCCGTGGTCCGCGAACCGGCCGCATCGCTGGCGAACACCGCGATCCGCAGCGCTCCGGCCGGCGCGTCGGCCGCCACCGGCAGCACATGGCGGTAGACGTGGCCGCCGGCGTTGGCGGCGGTGAGCGTGGCCACCGTCACATCGTTGACGACGAACTCGACCTTCGCGACCGCGACATCGTCCGTCGCCTCCGCCGAGATCGTCAGCGGGAGGCCGCGGGCATGCCGGGCGCCGTCCTGCGGCGCCAGCAGCGAAAGCGAGGGCGGAGTATCCGGCACGACTCTGATCCGACGCGAAGCCGTTGCCTGCGAGCCGTCGACACCCGTCGCGACCGTTTCGAGGAGCCGGTCCTGCGCGGCGGCGACCGGAGCGAGCGACAAAGTGAAGTCGGTGAGCGTCCCGGTCCAAGTCTTGACCGCCTCGCCATCGAGGGAGAGCACCACCGAGCCGAGGGCGACGTCGCCGGACTTCGCCAGCTTCACCACCACGGTGGAGCCGCCGATGATCGTGAGATTCTCCTCCGGCGACACGAAGCGCAGGCCGAGCGGTTCCGCCCGCCGGATCGTGAGCGCCAACAAGGATTGCCCGACCGCGGCGCCCGTGGCGTCGAGGGTGACCGCTTTGAGTTCCAGGTTCGGAACAGCGACCGACGGCACGAGGTAGTTGAACTGGTACACGGCACCCGACTGGGTCGCGGAGCTCGCGCGGGCGCTTTCGGAAACCAGCGCCCCGTTGGCGAAGAGCTGGACCTTGCGCACCGCCGCGGGTTTCCCGACCTGCACACGCACGTTCACCAGCGTGTTCTCGATGACCGTGCGCGTGCCGTTCGGATCCGGCTCGAGGAACACCGGTTCGCTCGCTTCGGTCGCGATGTTGGTCACCTGGAGCGAGCGCTCCGCGACGCTGGCATTGCCCGCGCCGTCCTCCGCCAACGCCTGCACGGCGACCATGCGGGTCGCGGCGACAAACGGGGCATTGGTCACGATCTCATAGGGCGGATTGGCATCGGCGCCGACAAAGACGCCGTCGACGAAGAAGGAGACCCGCGGCGACGAACGACCGTCGGTGGCCGTCGCGCGAAGGGTGAAGGGCGCGCCTTCCGCCACGCTGGCCGGACTCGGATCGAGCGCGACCTGCGGGGCGGTCGTGTCGGCCGCACCGCTCGCGGCGACCACTGTCGCCACCATCGGATGCGGGAGCGTTGCACGCCGACCGGAAACCAGTTCGAAGGCGGCATCCAGCACCAGGCGCGTGCCGACCGGCACATCGGCCGGGATGCGGAGGTTGTAGGCGAACGGCGGCTCCGACAGTTCGAGCGCCGCCGCGCCGTTGATCGACAGCGCCATCCGGGAAACCCCGGAGAGGCTTTCGCCGCCAAAGGCCACGAGGCGTTCCGAGCCCCGGGCGATCGTGAAGTTCTGCGCCGGCGATGCCGCCCAGGCGCGAGCCGACTCGGCGGCCGGGTCGGCGCCGAAGACCTGGAGGCCGCCGAACGAATCGGCGACGCACAACGCCACCCCGGCCGATTTCGCCACCCGGGCGAAGTCCGGCGTGTCGTTGAGCGCAACCGAGCCGTCGATCGTGCTGATCAGCGCAATGCCGGCGGCACCGCAGGAGGCGACGATCCGGTCGCCCCACGCCGACAACGCCTCGACGGCGCGCGGCAACGCCGTGCGGTTCAGCACACCGATCTCCTCACCGAGCCCGTCGGCCCCGCCAAACCGTACGACCGAATGCACGCCGGCGAGGGTCCGGCCGACATGGAGCGAACCGCCCGCGAGGAACACACTCGTGACCTCGCCGGCGACGGGGATCGACGCCGTGACGACGGGATGCGCCGCGTCCGAGATGTCGACGAGGGAAACGCCGTTCGACGTCGTCGCGACGGCCAGTTGCGCGCCGCTGACCGAGATGTCGCGCACCATGCCATCGACCGAGACCGAGCCAAGCACCTTGAGCGTGACCGGATCGAGCAGGCTGACACCGCTGCCCATCACCACGAGGCAACGCTCGGCCGCGACGACCTTGAGCGCCCCACCCTGCACCGCCACCGGCACGCCGGTGACCGAGGATCCGAGCGAATGCAACGGAGTCTGCAACACGCCGCCGTTGCCCAGCGCGAGATAGAGGCGGTCGCCCCGATGGGCCAGCGACACCACGTTGCCGGAAACCGCCACGTTGCGGACCAGCTGCGGGGCGAACGCGCGCCCGAGGTCGACCAGCGACAGGCCGTTCGCGCCGCGCGCGACGACCGCGAGATTGCCGACGATGTCGAGATCGACGGCTTCGCCGGTGAACGCCAGCGCCGCCGTGGCGGGCTGGTTCGCGCCGCTCACCTCGATGTCGAACCAGGAGAAGCCGCCGCCATCATGGCGGGCATAGTACCGCCCCGCCCCACCGGCCACGAGGCCGCGGGCAGGAGTCTTCGCGGGAATGACGCCGAGCGGAACGAGGTCGGCCTGCCCGGCCACACCGGCAAACTCGATGCCCTGTTCGGTCGCCGCCACCACGATACGGGAACCGAGTGCGGCGAGCGCCTGCACCGGTGCACCTGTCGTCCACACCGGACCGGCAAAGCTCGCGGCGTCGTCGGTGAAGCCCAGCACACTGCTGTCGGTGAACAGGCGCACGGAGGCGCCGTCGGCCGCAGCCAGGCCTTCGTCGCGAAGAAGCACGGACGAACCGCCCGCCACCGCGAGGGTCCGCTTCTGCACGAGGTCGCGGTCGAACACCCTGACACTGCTCGCGCCGGAGGCGAAGACCGCCGGCCCGCGGGCCGTAATCCGGGTGAAGGCGCCCGCCACGGAGCGCACGAAGACCGGGTTGTCCGGGGTCGTGAGATCGAAGTACGCGAGGCCGTTGGCGCCCGAGGCGACCAGCCCGCCCGCCATCGCGGCGGCCGAGGTGTACACCTCCGGCGTCGCGGTCCAGCCCGAGATCCCGAGATCCGTCGGAACCGTCGGATCGACAACCAGCAGCAGCCGGTCCGCGGTGAACGCGTAGAGGCGGCCGGCGTTGGCGACCAGCGCGCTCACGGTCGACTCCGCCGACAACACATCGCGCACCTCCAAGGTGTCGCCGATCGGCTCCTCGGCCGAGAAGACGAAGCTCTCCGAGACGGTCTCCGTCCGCTTGATCGTGAAGACGCCGTACAGCTTGCCGTCCAGCACAGTCAGCTCGGTGACATTGCCCGGCAACGGACGACCCGCCCACGCCGCGCCGACGTGGTGGACATTGGCCACATCGACCTTCGCGGTCGCCACGCTCGAGTTGCCGGCGAAGTCGGTCGCGGTCGTCGTGACGACGAGCGTGCGGCCGAGCATCGTGGCGGCTTCGATCTTCTGCGGGCAGGGCTGGACCCGCGAGGCCACGTTGCCGGTGAAGTTCTCGCTGACCGTGCGCAGCACGCTGCCGTCCATCGAGATCTCGGTCACGATCGAGGCGATGCCGATGTTGTCGCGGACCGTCGGGCTGATGCCCAGCGTGGTTCCGGCCAGAACGGTGGACTGCTTCGGGTTGTCGAACACCGACGAGATCACCGGCTTCTCGGTGTCGTTGACGATGGTAAGGCCCACTTGTGCGGGGGCCGAGAGGCGGCCACCCGCATAGGCCGCGTAGACCGTCACGGCAACCGCGCGGGCTTCGGTCACGACCGGCGCGAGAACCTCGACGGCGAAGGTGCCGTCGCCGGCCACTGCGCCGACTCCAGCCGGCTCGCCGGCAAGATAGACCCGGACTTCCTCCGGTGCGTTCTCCGGATCGAGCACGGTTCCGACGACCCGAATCGTCGCATGTTCGAAGAACGAGCTGTTCTCCACCAGGCTCGAGATGAAGACCGTCGGCACTCCGTCCGCACGGGCCGGCTCCGGTCCGATGATGTCGGCGGCAAGCGGCACCGGACACACGGCCGCGTCGTCGGCGACGAGAGTGCCGTCGACGTAGTTTTCCACCACCGGGCCGGCCACGCTGCTCGCCGACTCCGGTCGGGGCAGGATGGTCAGCGGCAGCTCGGTGCGCTGCGAAGAGCCGTCCGCGAGCGTGACAACCGCCACGACACGGGCCGGGGTCGAATCCGCCACGGAGGGCAAACGCCACTCGAACACGCCACCGTACATCCCGTGGAAGCGGGCGGCCGTCTCCACACCGAGGAAGAGCTCGACCGTCGACTTCATCCAGTCGATCTCGGCCATCCGCGATTCCGGGTGGGCCGCGAAGTACCGCTCGATCGCGGTGTCGACGGTGAGCACATCACCGGAACGCAGTTCCGCGACGTCCGGCGTCAGCACCACGGTCGGCGCACCGGCCACAAGGGAGGCATCCTTTGAATAGAGGGTGATCGTGAACGGCGCCGAGCGGTTGCCCTGCGCGTCGAACGCCTCGGCCGTCACGGTGAACGGCGTCAACGCGCCATTCGCCGCCGGCGCCACCGCGGTGAAGGTGTAGGGCGCGCTGGCGTCGACGTGGCGTTTGCCCGCGACGGGCAGTTCCACCCGGTCCACCGCCTGATCATCGGTCGCGTCGACGGCGACGGACACACTCCGCCCCTCGGTGTAGACCGCACCGGCGGCAGGCGTGACGATGCTCACCTGCGGCACGACCTGATCGGCGATGATCGAGAGCGAACGGGATGCCTCGGCGGAGAGCCCGGAGACATCCCGTGCCACGGCACGGATGGAGACCGTCGAGCCGGCGGCACGCCCGGTCGAATCGAACACGAACGAGTACGGTGCGTTCGAACACGTCGCGACCGGAGTGGCGTCGCCGTTGAGATAGAACGAGACCGACTCGACCGCCTTGTTGTCGCTGGCGGTGACGGCCACGAGGGTCGAGCGCCCCACCGGCAGGCGCATCTGCGCGGGCGGACTGGTGAACTCCAGCTGCGGAGGCTGCGTTTCCCGCTCGACCGTGTAGGTGCGGGAGACCGTCTCGCTCACCCGGCTGCTCTTGTCGAAGGCCTTGGCCTGGACCGTGAACGTGCTGCCGATCGGAAGCGCGGGCACCACGAGGCCGGAGAACACCGCCTCGAGCTGGTTCGAACGGCCGATCGGAGTCCCGTCGCCGAAGGTCAGCTCGACGTGATCGAAGACGAGGTCACTGACGACCTTGGTGGCGACGGTGAACTTCGCGCTTTCCTCGAGGCCGAGGTTGGCTGCCGGCGTCGGATCGACGAACTCCACCGTGAGCGGCCGGAGCCGGCGCACCGGGATCGCGAC
>JAEXPG010000439.1 GCA_023447015.1 Verrucomicrobiota bacterium | reverse complement strand
CGACGGAAGACGGAGGACGGACGACGGAGGGCGGAGGGCGGAGGGAGGCGGGAGTGGCAGGTGAAAGGTGGGGGCGATCGGCAGCGGCGGCTTGATGCAACGATGGTTTTCGGCGCTCGCGCCGGCGGACGGGTTGCGACACCGGTTGTTTCCTTTTTCGTCTGCTGCCCACCAACCGCCCCATGCATATCCCCGACGGATTCCTCGATGCGAAGACCGCAGTGACCGCTGCGGCGTTGGCGACGGCGGGCCTCGGTGCGGCGCTGGCGCAGGCCAAACGTGAACTGCCGCCGCGGCGGGTTCCGTTGCTCGGGTTGGGCGCGGCGTTCGTGTTCGCCGCGCAGATGGTGAATTTCCCGGTCGGGGGCGGCACCTCGGGGCATCTGATCGGAGCGGCGCTCGTGGCCGCGCTGCTCGGACTGCCGGCGGCCGTGATCGTGATGGCGACGGTGCTGATCGCGCAGTGTCTGCTTTTTGCGGACGGCGGGCTCACGGCGCTCGGGGCGAATGGGTTCAACATGGCGGTGGTCGCGCCGGTCGTCGGATGGGCGGTGTATCGCGCGGTGAGCCGCGTGCTGCCGGGGCTGCGTGGACAGGTGGCGGCGCTGGCGTTTGCCGGCTGGTGCTCGACGGTGGCCTCCGCGCTGGCCTGCGCCGGGCAGCTGGCGTGGTCGGGCACGGTCGGCTGGTCGGTCGCGCTGCCGGCGATGACGGGGGTCCACATGATCATCGGGCTCGGCGAGGGCGCGATCAGCGCGCTGGTTTTTGCCGCGGTGGCGCGGACGCGGCCGGAGCTGGCCGGCGGCGTGGCACCGGTTGCCGGGCGCGGAACCGGCTTCGTGAAATACGGATTGCTGGCGGTGCTGGGGGTCGCGCTGTTTGCCGCGCCGTTCGCCTGCCCGTGGCCGGACGGGCTCGAGGCGGTGGCGGCCAAGCTCGGTTTCGAGCATGCGGCCCGCGAGGCGGCGCCGGCGCCGATGGCCGAATACCGGATGCCCGGCATTGCGTCTCCCGTGCTGGCGACCGCCGCGGCCGGTGCGGTCGGCGCGCTCGTGGTGTTCGGGTTGGCGGTGTTGTTCAGCCGGATCGTGGTGCGGACGGATCGGGAGGGCGGCGCTTGAGCGGGGAACGGTACTGCGGGCGGTGCGGGGCAAGGCCCGGCCGGACGCCAACGAACGGCGGCGGTGTGCCGTGCCGGCTCCACGCGGGCGGACGGGGGAATTTCGGGCTTTGCGGTCGCGTGGGGATTCGCGGTTAGTGGGTGTGTTCCGAACATGAGCGGCATCCACCTCGGCGCTTCGCATTCCCATCGCCACGCGGCCAAGCTGCGGACGGCGCCGCGCGCGGAGGGTCCGCTCCAACGGTGGCCCGCCGGGCCGAAGTTTGCGGTGATGCTGGTGCTCGTCGCCGCGACGGCCGTGCTGCCTGTCACCTGGATCTGGTGGCACGCGGCGGTGGCCGGACTGCTGCTGGCGGCGATCGTTGTTGGGCGGGTGCCCGTGCGGCGGCTGTTGTGGCGGCTGGCGTGTTTCGCCCCGTTTGTCGCGGGCGCGGCGGTGGCCGCGGCCTGGCATGGCGGGGCCGGTCCGGGCTGGCGGGCGGTCGCGCTGCGCGGCGGGCTGTGCCTCTCGACGGTGATCGTGTGCGGGGCGGTGACGCCCTTCGCCGCGCTGCCCGGGGTGTTGCGGCGCGCGCGGGTGCCGGCCCTGCTCGTGACGACGCTGGCGCTCATGCACCGCTACCTGTTCGTGCTTTCGGACGAGGCGCAGCGCATGCAGCGCGCGCGGGCGAGCCGGACGCTGGTGCGGCCCCCGCGGTTGGCGTGGGCGCTGCCGGCGGACGTGGTCGGGCGGTTGTTCGTGCGCGCGTCCGAGCGTGCCGAGCGGATCTACCTGGCGATGTGCGCGAGGGGGTGGCGATGATTCCCGCGATCGAGATCACCGAGCTCGGCTACCGTTATCCGGACGGCACGGAGGCGTTGCGCGGAATCAGCCTGATGATCGCGCCCGGCGAGTGCGTGGGACTTCTCGGGGCGAACGGCTCCGGCAAGTCGACCCTCCTGCTCCATCTCAACGGCATCCTGCCGGAGAAACCCGGTGGGCAGAGCGCGGTGCGCATCAACGGCGAGCCGGTGACGGCCGCCACGGTGGAGGCGGTGCGGCGCCAGGTCGGGCTGCTTTTCCAGGACCCCGACGACCAGCTTTTCTGTGCGACCGTCGAGGAGGATGTGGCGTTCGGGCCGCAGCAGCTCGGGCTGGCCAAGGACGTTGTCGCGCCGCGGGTGGCTTCCGCGCTTCGACGGGTCGGCCTCGCCGGCTACGAGCGGCGCACACCGCACCATCTCAGCCAAGGGGAGAAACGCCGGGCCTGCCTCGCCGGTGTGCTCGCCTACGAACCGTCGATTCTGGTGCTCGACGAGCCCACTAGCGGACTGGATCCGTGCGGTCGGCGGGAGTTCAAACGGCTCCTCCAAGAGGTGCAGGCCACGAAGCTGATCGCGACGCACGACCTGGAACTGGTCGTGGAGATCTGCCCGCGCTCGATCGTGCTCGACCGCGGGCAAGTTGTCGCCGACGGGCCGACGGTGGAGTTGCTCGGCAACGAGGAGCTGATGCTGGCTCATGGCCTGGAGCGGCCGCACATCCTGCAGCACCTCCACCCGCATCCGGCGTATGCCCTCAAGCCGCGAGTGCTGGGAGGCGTTGGTTCACAGGACGGGGCGCAACCCGGTGCGGAGTTCTTCCGGCGGATCGGTTGAGCGGAGGGGCCGACGGCGGCATTGCCAAAGGGCGGCGGGTCGGTTCGTTTGGCCGCGTGGACCTCAAATGGCGCATCTCGCATGTTCGCGGTTATCTGGAGCTCGGCATGGTCAAGGAGGCCAAGGCTGAGCTTGATGCCGTTTCCGCGGACGACGCCCGCCGCCCCGAGGTGGTGGCGCTGCGAGTGGGACTCCTGCAGGCGGCGGAGCAGTGGCGCGAGCTGCGCAAGTACGCCCAAGGTCTGGTCGATGCCGAACCCGGCGAGCCGGGGTGGTGGATCATCTTGGCCTATGCGGCGCGCCGAGCCGCGACGGTGAAGGCGGCGGAGAAGATCTTGTTGGAGGCCGAGAAGCAGCACCCGAAGGACGCGACGATCCAGTTCAACCTCGGGTGTTATGCCTGCCAGCTCGGCGATCTGGCGGCGGCGAAGACCCACGTCGTCCGGGCCATCGCGATCGACAGTGCGTTCCTGAAGAACGCGCTGGAGGATCCCGATCTGGAGCCGCTTCGCACGGCCGAGCCGGACTGGATC
>JAEXPG010000370.1 GCA_023447015.1 Verrucomicrobiota bacterium | reverse complement strand
CACCGGTTACGCCGCCGCCACGACCTTGGCGGGTAATCGCCTCAACACCGAGCTGCGCGACATCGGCAGCGCGGTGTCCGTCGTCACCACCGAGTTCCTCAAGGACGTCGCGGCGACCGACAACAAGTCCCTCCTGCAGTACACCACCGGCTCCGAAGTCGGCGGCACCCAGGGCAACTTCGGCGGCAACGGCGACGGCGCCTTTCTCGACGAGTCGAGCAAGTTCATCAGCCCGAACACCAACACCCGCGTGCGCGGTCTGGCGGCGGCGGACAACACCCGCGATTTCTTCATGACCGACATCCCGTGGGACGGCTACTCTGTCGACGGCGTCGATCTCCAACGCGGTGCCAACTCGATCCTCTTCGGCATGGGCAGCCCGGCGGGCATCATCAACACCCGCACGAAAATGGCGATGTTCCGCGATGCCAACGAGGTGCAGTTCCGCCTCGGCAGCTATGGCGCCAATCGCCAGTCGCTCGACGTCAATCGCGTCCTGATCGACGACCAGCTGGCGGTCCGGATCGCGGCTCTGCGCAACGACGACCAGTTCAAGCAGGAGCCGGCCTTCTCGAAGGACGAACGCCTCTACGGTGCGCTGCGCTTCGAGCCGGCCTTCCTCAAGAAGCACGGCATGCGGACGATCCTGAAGGCCAACTACGAGGCCGGCCGCGTGCGCTCGAACAATCCGCGCACGCAACCCCCGATCGACCTGATCACCCCCTGGTTCTACACCGGGACCTATTCCGGCACCTACACCACCGGAGCGCTGAAGGGGCAGTCCGTGGCCTACGACAACCTGAACCGGGAGACCTTCATCCCGATGCAGCTCGTCGACGACAACACCGGCCGCGAAAACCACGGCCAAGTTCGTCCCACCATCAACGGCGGTGCCAATGCCGGCCAGCCCAACGCCGCCTACAACCCGTGGATCGGCAACTTCGCCAATCAGTACGGCGGCCCGCTGGTGTTCTTCAACTCCGACAGCGCCACGCAGTCCTCGATGTGGATCGTCGAGCCCACCCAGAAGTTCTCCGGCGGCCTCAGCTCGACCGGTGCGGTCGACCAGACGATCAGCGGCCAGGGGTGGCAGCGTCCGGGAAGCATCGCGACCTACGCCCAGTACGCCAAGAACGCCGGCCTGAAGTACTCGCAGTTTGGCGTCTACAAGGACCTCACGCTGACCGACTCCTCGGTCTTCGACTTCTACAACCAGCTGCTCGACGGCTCGAACAAGAAGGAGTGGCAGGATTTCCGCACGTACAACCTCAGCCTCGCCCAGACGTTCTTCGACGAGCAGATGGGCTTTGAGCTCACCTACAACAACGAGTTCTACAAGAACGGGCGCCTCAGCCTCCTCTCCGGCGAGCGTCAGGGCATCTACGTCGACATCAACAAGGTCTATGGCGACGGCACGCCCGCGGGCTCGGATGGCGAGCCCTTTGCCGATGGCACCAGCAACCCGAATGTGGGACGCGCCTTCATCAGCGACAATGGCCAGGGGAACAACGCTTCCTACCTCAGCAAGCGGGAGGACAAGCGCGCAACCATCTTCGCCACCCACGACTTCTCCAAGGATGGCAAGAACTGGGCGCTCCGCCTTCTCGGCAAGCATACTGTGACCGGTCTGTTCGCCTCCGATGAGCAGAAGACCGACAGCCGGAGCTGGATCCGCTACACCGCCGACGATGCCTACGCGGAGGCGATCCGCACCACCGATCCCTTCAGGATCAACGCCAACGAAGTCGTCCCGAACACCGTGATCTACCTCGGCGACTCGCTGCTCAACAGCTCGACGGCATCGGGGGCGTACCTCCCGGGTCCCACCGAGTCGCAGACAGTGCAGTCGGGCATGGTCCGGACCTTTGTTGGTCGGTGGAACAAGCCCACGGATCCGACGGACCCGAACTATGTCGATCCGGCTGCACTCTGGATCAACGAGTACTATCCCGACATCGCCCCGTTCAACGAGGCCGGTGGTGCGCGCATCTCGACCCAGTCCGAGAATCCCGCCAACTATGTCGGCTGGACCGATGTTCCGATCACCTGGATCGACTCCGAGTCCTCCGCCGAAAACCGTCTCCACAACACGACATCTGCGCGCCTCACGCGGTCCCGTGTGACCTCGAGCGCGTTTGTCTGGCAGGGGCACTTCTGGGACAACGCCATCGTCGGCACCTGGGGCGTCCGCAAGGATATCGCCAAGTCGTGGTCGTACTCGACGGACACGAACGCCGCCTATGCCAAGAACAAGGAGGGCCGTGGCGTTCTGGATCTCTCGTCGGATTCCTACCAGCTGCCTGAGGCCTGCAGCAACCGCCTGCAGATCACCTCGCACAGCTGGATGGTCGTCGCCCACTTGAACGACCTCCCGGGGCTGAAGCAGCTGACGGCGAAGAGTCCGGTTCTCGTGAGCTTGTACTACAACAAGTCCTCGAACTTCCAGCCCGCGTCGCAGCGTGTCGACATCTATGGCACGCCGCTCGCGCCGCCGACCGGCACCACCGTCGACAAGGGCATCCTGCTCGAGACCAAGGACGGCAAGTACTCGCTCAAGATCAACCGCTACGAGACGGAGTCGAAGAACGTGACGAACTCCGCGCTCACGAACTACATCTACTTCATCGGCAGCTCGCAGACCTGGTCCGGCAACTGGTGCAACCGCTTCCAGTACGACTGGGATGGTGACACGATCGGCACGGCGGTGGCGAACCCCAGCCCGACCAACAGCAAGTACAACTATGGTCTGGCGACCGGCGAAACGCTCGCGGACGCGCAGGCGCGCGAGGCCGCGGCGATCTCGGCTTGGCGCACCTGGCAGGCGAGTGTCGATCCCCGCTTCTACACCGCGTGGAAGATCGATCTCTCTGCCCCGACCACCGGCACGGGCACGGCGCTCAGCTCCACCGCGCCGGCCGGGGTGGCCGTCACCGAGGACAGTGTCTCCAAGGGCTACGAGTTCGAGTTCAACGCTCAAGTCACCAAGAACTGGCGCCTGACGTTCAACGCCACCAAGACCACCGCGCAGCGCTTCAATGTCGGCGGTGAGGCGCTCAGCGACTTTGTCACCAAGTATGAGGCCGCGCTCAACAACACCGCGGCGGGCGACCTGCGCATCTGGTGGGGCGGCTCCGGCAACGAGACTGCGCTGTACCAGTGGAACGCGAACTTCGGCTCGTACTACCACATGCTCAAGCTGCAGGAGGGCACCAACGTCCCCGAGCTCCGCAAGTGGCGCTTCAACGCGATCTCCAACTACAACTTCGATCAGGGGGTCCTGAAGGGGTTCAACGTCGGGGCAGGCGTGCGCTATGAGTCCTCGATCGTGATCGGCTATCCCGTGATCGACGGCGCGGTGTCGACGGAGGTGTTCTACGACATCTACAACCCCTACCGGGGCGACGGGGAAGTGAACTTCGACTTCTGGGTCGGCTACACCCGGAAGGTCTGGAAGGACGTCGAGTGGAACATCCAGCTGAACGTCCGGAACGCGTTTGTCGGCAACGAGCTCGTGCCGATCACCACGCAGCCGGATGGCACGCCGGCGGGTTATCGCATCCGCCCGCCGCAGACCTGGCAGCTGACCAACACGTTCCGTTTCTGATCTGAGTTTGCGCCAAGGTGCAGTTCGAACGCCCCCGGCCGCGGCCGAGGGCGTTCTGTTTGTCGCCAGGCCCCTGTACTGCCGGGACGGGAATTGCGGCTCCGGTGTGTTCGGGTTGTCGGGCTCCGTTGCCCGAGCGCGGTGTGCACTGCCTGATGGAACCAATGCAGGGTCAAGGTGTCACCGGTCCATGGGCACACCGGAGCGCTTGGCTCTGGCGCGGGGGGGCGTGGTCTCTTCCTCTCTGCTGGGGACGATGCCGTCCGGGTGATTGCACGGGGCTCGCTCGCCGTCGTCGGCGAACGGGTCTGAGCGGACCAAAGTCCGCCTGGGAGGGCGGTGGAGGTGCGGTTGGTCAACGATGACCGATTTGTGGGGCGCTACTCCACGGAATGAGTTGTAGCGATTTTGCCCGGTGTGGGGCAGCTGCGAAGCCTGCGTTCGCATCCCCCACACGCAACTGCAGTCAACCATAGCTACAGCTCCATAACCCCCGAATGCCTCGCTGCGCCGCCTCCGCTTCCACTGCTGGAAGTCGGGTGCGCGACAGGAGGCCAGCCCCAACGATGCAACCGACCAATCGAAAGACTATGCTCGCCACGCTCGCCCTCGCGAGTGCATGGCCGCTCGCTGCACAAACCGCTCCCGAACCCTCCGCTGCCGCTGCGTCACCGGCCGGCAGCACCGACGAGGTGGTTGTGCTCACCCCGTTTGAAGTGACGTCCAGCGCGGACCGCGGCTACACCGCGACGGAAACCCTCGCCGGAACGCGCATCCGCACGCAGCTGAAGGATGTCGGCTCCTCGATTTCGGTAATGACCAAAGAGTTCCTCCAGGACGTTGGCGCTACCAACAACGCGAGCTTGCACCAGTATACGACCAACACGGAAGTCTCCGGTACCCTCGGCACCTACACCGGCTTGGGCAATGGGCAGGTCCTCAACGAGACCAACACCCTCCGCAGCGGCGGCGCCAACCAGCGTATCCGTGGCTTGGCCGCGGCCGACAACACGCGCGACTTCTTCACCACGGACATCCCGTGGGACTCCTACAACGTGGAGCGCGTCGATATCCAGCGCGGACCGAATGCGATCATGTTCGGCCTGGGCAGCCCGGCCGGTATCATCAATGCGTCGGTGAACAACGCCGGCTACAAGACCAAGGGTCAGGTGGAGATGCGCTATGGCTCCTATGGCAGCCTGCGCGGCAGCCTCGACTACAACCAGGTGGTGGTCGACGACCTGATCTCGTTCCGGGTGTCCGGCTTGGCGGACCGCAAGAAGTTCGCGCAGGACCCGGCTTACGAGGATGACAACCGCGTCTTCGTCGCGATGCGTTTCGACCCGAAGCTGATCAAGGCCAAGGGCTTCACCACCAGCTTCAAGGTCAAGTATGAGGCTGGCTCGATCGAGGCCAACCGGCCCCGCACCCTCACGCCGTACGACCAGATCACGCCGTGGTTCACCCCGGTGAAGCAGAACGCCAACGGCACCTACACGGCCGATAGCGGCCTCGGCAAGGTGGCGGTCAATTATCCCGCCGATGTGACGCCCTCGACCAATCCGTGGATCGGGCAGATCGCGGCCAACCAGCAGCAGCCGCTCTGGTTCATCGATGGCGCCACCAACCAGACCTACCAGATCTACGGCGGCTTTGTGAATCGCGGCCGTCGTACGGCCACCGGCGCGGTCGGCGGCATGTCCGACTCCCTCGTCGGCCAGCGGTACGGCGACGTCTTCCCGGGAATCCGGAGCTACTCGAGCTACGCCAACCAGGCGAAGCTTCCCGGTTACCAGGACGGTCAATACCGTGACGTTTCGCTCACCGACGCCTCGATCTTCGACTTCTACAGCCAGTTGATCGACGGCGACTCCAAGAAGGAGTTCTCCAACTGGCACGCGGCGAACTTCGACTTCACCCAGACTGCGTGGGATGATCGCCTCGGCTTCCAGGTGACCTTCGACCAGCAGTCCTACAAACAAGGCGGTGAATCCCTCCTCAGCGTCATCGGCAATCCGGCCATCTCGGTCGATGTCCTGCGGAACTTCCAGGACCGGCCCGACGTCGACGAGTCCCAGGCGGCCACCAATCCGAACTTCGGGCGCGCCTACGTCCAGGGCGGGCCCGGCGGCGGCACCTCGTACGAGAGCAATCGCGCGGCGTTCCGCGCCTCGCTCTTCGGCGAGTTCCGTGCGTCGGATGTCTTCGGCAAGGACAGCTTCTGGACGAAGCTGATCGGCCGGCATCGTTTCAACGGCGTCTACAGCACGGACACCTTCGACACCGAAAACCGTGGCTGGCAGATGTACGCCAACAGCAAGGCTTGGAACGGCTACTGGAACAAGAACGACGGCAGCGGCGTGAGCATCAAGGAGCGTCCGCCGGTCGCTGTCATCTATCTCGGCTCCGCCGCCACCGGCAGCAGTGCCAATCCCTCGGATCTCGATCTCCCGGGTATTGCCGGAGACGCGACCATCCAGTCGGGCAACGTCTATCACTTCAACTCGACCTGGAATGCGGACTCTTCGGTTGCCTTTGGCGCGCCGTGGACGGTTCCGGACAGCTTGACGCGGTTGATCAACAACGCGACGCCGCTCACCCAAGCCTCGAATCCGGAAAACTACGTCGGCTGGAACAGGGAGTTCGTCAACACCGTCGAGAGCTTCGACGACGGCAAGAACAAGAACCTGCTCACCAGCGCCTCCTTGGCGCAGCGCAAGGTGAAGTCCTATGCCGGCACCTGGCAGGGTTACCTGTGGCGGGATGCGATCGTCCCGACCCTCGGCTGGCGCTTCGACGAGGTCAAAACCTTGTCCGGCACGACCGCGGATGCCAAGCAGGTCACCAGCAATCGCAGCATCCTGAACACCGATCCGAGCGAGTATCACCTGCCGGAGACGTACGGGGTCGGCCAGATCTTCAAGTCGCACTCGACGGCCGGCGGCATCGTTGTCCACTTGAACAAGTTCCTCGCGAAGGATCCGCTGCCGATCAACGTCAGCTTGTCCTACAACAAGTCGAAGAACTTCCAGGTGACCAACGCCCGCAGCGACTTCTACGGCAACCCCATCGGAAACCCGTCCGGCGAGACCAAGGAGTACGGTGTCATGCTCTCCACCAAGGACGGCAAGTACTCGGTCCGCCTCCAGAAGTATGAGACCTCCGGCAAGAACGTCAGCATGGACGTCGGTCTCGACGGCCTCGCCAACGCGATCACGCAGGGTCTGAAGTTCCGCAATGTCCTGCTGTACCGCCTGAACGGCTATACGCTCACTCCGGACACCGACAAGGAGGTCCCGACCGTTGAGCACGGCAAGCGCTTCCAGTGGTACCAGGGCTATCGCGACAACACCACCGGCATGATCGTCGCCGACTACAACGAGACCAATCCGTCGTCGACCCCGCAGCCGGCGAACACGACGCTGGAGACGCTCGCCGAGGCCGCCCAGCGCCGCGACGAGTCCATCACTGCGTGGAACGACATCCAGCGGTTCTTGACCGACAAGGGCTTCTTCACCGCGTGGCAGT
Source organism: Verrucomicrobiota bacterium (assembly GCA_023447015.1). Lineage (GTDB taxonomy): Bacteria > Verrucomicrobiota > Verrucomicrobiia > Opitutales > Opitutaceae > CAJCBL01. The sequence continues at coordinate 2,688 of JAEXPG010000370.1, read as the reverse complement.
ACACGCCGACGACCCTCTCGGCCCTCACGACCCGTGCGAACCTCGAGGCGACGGCCGTCGGTCTCGATTCGCTCGGCCGCATCGTCTACGCGCCGCAGTACACGCCGGATGTCAATTCGGTGAAGTCCTACCAGCGTATCGCCCCCGCCGGCCTCGCGCTGACGTCCGACAACGAGTCCTCGGGCTATGAGTTCGAGTTCACCGCGAACCCGACCCAGAGCCTGCGCCTCAGCTTCAACGCCGCCAAGACCACCGCCGTCCGCAGCAATGTCGGTTCGGCGGATCTCGATGCGACGATCGCCTACATGGACGCGCAGATGCTCGGTGCGGCCGGCAACATGCGCCAGTACAACGGCGCGTATGTCCCCAACAACGAGCTGCGCGCGACCTATGCCCAGTGGCGTGGTCAGTACGCGCTCGCCAAGGTCCAGGATGGCGCGGCTGTGGCCGAACTCCGCAAGTGGCGTTTCAATCTGGTGGCGAACTACACGTTCCTCTCCGGCATGCTGAAGGACGCCTTCGTCGGTGGTGGCTATCGCTGGCAGAGCAAGAACGTCATCGGCTACCCGATGATCTATGGCACCGCCAGCAACTACGGCACCTACGACCTGACGAAGCCCTTCTACGGCCCGTCGGAAGACGCCATCGACCTGTGGATCGGCTATTCCCACAAGATCACCTCCAAGATCGACTGGAAGATCCAGCTGAACGTCCGCAATGTGGGCGACGGCGACGGGATCATCCCGATCACGGTTCAGCCTGATGGTGTCACGCCCGCCGCGTACCGCATCAAGCCCAGCCAGGAGTGGAGCCTCACCAACACGTTCAGCTTCTGATCGTGTGCGAGTGAGTTGACCGTGGCGGCGATTGCCACAGTTCGGCGATCGCCGTCGGTCTGAAGTTTCAAAGATCCGGAGCCCAGCGGCTCCGGATCTTTTTTTGTCTCCGGGCAGCGAAATCCACGGGCTACGGTTCGGAGCCTGTGGCCCGAGCGGAAGCCGGTTGCTGCGGAGATCATCGCCACCTGCGAGCAGATGATCCGGCGAGCTCATATCCACGGCATCCGGGTCTACGGTGCCACGCTTCTTCCTTTTGGCGGCTCGTTCTACGACAAGCCGGGGAACGAGGAGGACCGACTGGCAGTCATCCGGTGGATCCTCGAGGGCGGTGCTTCTGATGCGGTGGTGGATTCCGACGCTGCTTTGCGCGATCCGCAGTCGCCGACAGCGTGGATTTCCTCCATCCGGACGACGAAGGCTATCGCCGGGTGGGCGAGGCGGACGGTCTCGGCCGTTACTCCTCCGAATGGGCGGCGCCGCCGCGCTCTGCGTTGCCCCACGGAAACGGGTTTCGTCACTGGGAAATGGTCGATGGTCCCGCGTTGGTGCCGTTTCGCCTGATCGCGGGCGGTGGCTGGCGAAACTCCCGGGGTGGGGCGGCGTCTATGCGAACCAAGGAAACCACCATGAAGGACCGCATCACCATGACCCACGTGGCTCGCCGCGCGGGTGTCCACCCCACCACGGTATCGCTCGCCCTCCGCAACCATCCCAGCATCCCGCCGTCGACCCGTGAGCGGATCCGGACCATCGCCGACGAGATGGGCTACCGGCCGGATCCCGCGCTCAATGCGCTCACGGCCTACCGCCATGCGAAACTGGCGCGCCGGGAGACCCCGCCGCTCGCGTACCTGACCCATTGGGATTCGGAATGGGGGTGGCGGAAACTCCGGGCCCACGAGCGGTTCTTCGCCGGTGCGGTCGCGGAAGCGGAGGCGTCCGGCTACAAGCTCGAACACTTCTGGCTGGGCGAGCCCGGCCTGAGCCAGCAGCGGATCAGCGACATTCTCGTCGCGCGCGGCATCACCGGGGTGATCGTCTCGTCACACCTCCCGGAGAACGACCGGCCGCTGGCGCTCGACTGGCGGAAACTCAGCGCGGTGAAGATCGGGTGCCTGCCGCACGCGCCGCAACTGCACCACGTGACCAACGACTGCCGGTCGATCATGCAACTGGCGGTGCAGCGGATCCGGGCCGCCGGCTATCGGCGGATCGGCATGGTGCTGCCGCGCTGGCTCGACGAGTGCACCAATCTCGCCTGGTCCGCTGGCTTCCTCGCGGAGCAGCAGCGCCTCGAGCCCGAGGAGCGGATCCCGGTCCTTCATACCTACGGCGATCTGGTCGGGGCCTCCGTCGAGGCGCCGTGCAGCCCGATCGTGGCGGCGAAGCCGTTTGCGGAGTGGCTCAAGCTGCATCGCCCCGAGGTTCTCCTGGCCAAGGCGCAGCTTGTGCAGCCGCAGCTGGAACAGCTTGGCTTGTCGGTGCCGGGCGACATCGCCCTGGCCGAGATCGACCTCGACCCCGACTCGGAGATGGCGGGTGTGCGCCACAACTGCGAGCGTGTCGGGGCGCTGGCGGTCGACCTGCTGGTGCGGCAGATGCACCAGAACCGATACGGAGTACCAGAATACATGATCGCCAGCCTGGTCGAGGGCGCCTGGCAGGATGGTCCGACGCTGCCGGTGCGTGAGCCCCATGGTTCGTCCCTGGCGTCCGGCCAACTGCTCGGAGCGGCTTGACGCGGCCGCGCCTTTGCCGCGAGCCCGCCCGTGGTTGGTGTTCGGATCTTTGGGGCGAGTGCTTCTCGCCGCGCTCCATCCCTGTCCTGGGTATGCTCGGGAACCAGGCC
>JAEXPG010000332.1 GCA_023447015.1 Verrucomicrobiota bacterium | reverse complement strand
ACCTACCGTTTCATCAACGCCGGGGACCGCTCCGTCACCATTTCCGAGGTGCACCCGGGGTGCGGCTGCACCGTGCCCGCCCTGGCCAAGAACACCTACGCGCCGGGCGAGCGCGGCGAGCTCAGCGTCGAGTTCCACCCGGGCAACCGCGAGGGCCACGTCCAGCTGCCGATCACGGTCTCCACCCAGGAGTCGGCCACGGCGACCACGCTCATGTTGATCGCCGACATCGAGACGGTCCTGAGCTTCGACACCCGCTTCGTCTATTGGAAGGGCGCCGAGCCGCGCACGCCGAAGAGCATGCACCTCACCTTCGCCGAGGGCGAGACCGCCAGCCTCGCCGAGGTGAAGTCCAACAACCCGCAGTTCGCCGTCGCCGTCAAACCCGTCGGCGACACCGGCCGCGAGTTCGACATCGTCGTGACGCCGCCGGCCGAGGTGAACAACTACACGGCCATCACCATCCGAGCCCTCCTCGGACCCGAGAAGGCCGAACGCAGCTTCACCGTCGTCGCGCGGACGATGTGAGCCCCATGGCCTCGCTCCGGCGCAGCTGGTTCGGAATCGTCGGCGTCGCCACCCTGCGCGCCGCCGGCGCGCTCGCCCTCGACCCGCGCGCCCGCGCCCTCCTGCGCGACGCCCCTGCCGCCGACGAGACGACACTGGCGGCGGCCCGCGACCACCGCGGCCCGTTGCTCTGGCTCGACGCCCGTCCCGCCGCCGACTTCGCCCGCGACCACATTCCCGAAGCGCTCCCACTCAGCCCCGACGATTGGGACGCCCAGATCGTCGAGGTCGTCACCCGCTGGCAGCCCGGCACCCGCGTGATCGTCTATTGCGACGACCGCGCCTGCGGCTCCAGCCGCCAGGTCGCCGAGAAGCTCCGCGCCGAGTACCAGTTCGACGATGTGGTCATCCTCCACGGCGGCTGGTCCGCTTGGCAGAAGGCGGTGGGCCGATGAACGCGCCCGTCCCCGTAGCGGTGCGCTTCACGTTCCGCCCACGCCGCCACCCACCCGGCGCCGCCTCCCGTAGCGGAACGGTTCCCGTTCCACCCGGAAGCGAAACGCTTCCTCTACGCCGCCACCTCCGACAGCAAAACCACGCCTGCGGTGGGGGCGCCGCTCGCCGGCGGACCGCTCCGACCTCCGCGCTCCGCCGCCGAACACCGCTCGTTCCGCCCCATAGAGTCACCGCATCCGCCACGCGACAGCGCCCGCCCCGGCCATGAAGATCCTCGACTGGATTCTCCGCCTCGCCTTGGCCGCGATCTTCATCGGCGCCGCGATCGCCAAGATCGCCGACCCGGCGAAATTCCACGCCGCGATCCTCACCTACCGGATGCTGCCGGAGGCGCTCGTGCCGGCCGTCGCGCTCTGGCTGCCGTGGCTCGAGCTCTGCACCGGCCTCGCCCTCCTCTCGCCCCGCCACCACCGCGCCGCCCTCTGGCTCGTCGTTGCGCTCAACGTGGTCTTCCTCGCCGCCATCGGCCAGGCCGCCGTGCGCGGACTCGACATCGTCTGCGGCTGCTTCGGCCGTCCCGCTTCCGTGCGCACCACCGGCTACGCGACCTACCTCGTCCGCGACGTCGCCTTCCTGGCCGCCGCCGCGTGGCTGCTCTGGCGACACCCAGGAAGAAAACCGGCCGCAGCGCCGTAACACCCGCGGGAGCCCCCGCTGCCCCAACGGTTCGCGGACTCCCCTGAAGCCGGCAAGGCCATCATTCCCGGCCGTGGTGCGATCGCTTGCGTCGGCCTCACCGCCCAGACGCACAACCTCGGAGGCGCGGTCTCGGACAGTTTCCGAAATGATGGAAACGGAATCGCCGATCCCGGCCCGCGGACCGGGCTCACCGAACCCGGCTCCAGCGGAAAGCGAACCGCGCTGAACCGAAGCCAAGGGGACGATACTGGCGTCTCGGGGCGCTCTCGCACAGGGCTCAAGAAACACGTGATATTGGACCGAGCGCGAAGAAAGACCGCCTCGTGCCGCCGGAGCGCGGCGACAAAAAGGCGGCTCGCGCCGAGGGCACGAGCCGCCTGCAAAGCAAAGAACCGCTCACTCGGCGCTCAGCCGGAGTCGGTAGAACCGGCGGAGCGTGTTCGACGGCGGGGCGACATGCCAGGTCACGGCCTCCAGCCCGGCGCCGGCCGGCGTGACCGCCTCAGTGAAGTCACCCTCGGGCACCGTGGCCCAGCTGGCGAGATCGTCCGAAGCCTCGAGCACGAACCCCACCCCGGAGGCCCCGGCGCGGCGCTCGAACGAGAGGTCGTACGAACCGGCGGCCGCCCCGGAACCGAGGACGATGCCGCCCAGACCGCCCGCGTCGGCGCTGTTGGGATCGGTCGCCAGCGCATACTCGAAGAGGTTCGCGATGCCGTCGCCATCGGGATCGGCGTTGCGGCCCCACACCGTCGCCTCGAGCGCGGGATCGGCCAGCTGCGCATCGGTGAACGGTCCGTGCACCCACATCTCGTAGAGCGCGGGCGCGGCCTCCTCGGTGTAGCTGATCTCGAGGTAGGGACGCGCGTTGTTGCTGTACTCCGAGGCCTTGAGGCCGATCCCGGTCACCGGGCTGTGGACCATCATCAGGCCGTAGTTCGGCACGGTGCCGGCAGCCCACTTCTGCACGAGCATGGTCAAATCCACTGGCGGATAGAACACATGGTCCCAGTTCGCACTGCCACTGAGGTGCAGAATCCGGCCGACGCGCTCCGCGACGTCGCCGCCGGGGGTCGTCCAGGCGGTGCCGGCTGCCGCATTGTTCCAAGTCACCGCCGTCTCCGTCCAATCGCGGGTCACACGGAAGAGATCCATGTACTGCCCGGCCTGGTAGTTCGTCTGCGCCCAGACATAGAAGCCGACCTGGGCCGAGACGATGCGCCGGCCCTGCATCGCTGCAGGCAGTTGGAACTTGATGATGAAGCGGTCGATCGTGGACACGTAGTTGGTGCCGCCATAGTTGGTCGTCGGGTTGTTCCCAAAAAGGAACGCATCGTCGCACTCCGTCGTGGTCTGCAGCCGGATCGTGTGGAGCACCTGGCTCGGATCGAGCGTGCGCGCCGTGATCTGGGCGGAGAGGTCCGACTCGTTGCCGGCGGCGTCGTACGCACTCACACGGTAGGTGTAGCTTGTGTCGGCCGTCAGGCTGCTGTCGGTGTAGCTCGTGGTCGCGGTCGTACCGACCGCCGCGCCGTTGCGATAGATCCGGTAGCCGGTCACGCCACGGTTGTCGGTCGCCGGGTTCCACGTGAGCTGCACGCTCGTCGTGGTCGCGCCGCCCGCCTGCAGACCGGTGGGCGCGGTCGGGGGCGTGGTGTCGCCGGGATCAACCGTCGTCACGCTGAGCGTGCTTGAGGGATTCGATTCGTTGCCGGCGGCGTCGAGCGCCGTCACGCGGTAGCTGTAGCTGGTTCCCTGCGTGAGTCCGCCATCCGTGTAGGTGAGCCCGGTGGCGGTGCCGATCAGGGTCGACCCGCGGTAGATCCGGTACGAGGTCACCCCGACGTTGTCCGTCGAGGCGTTCCACCGCAGCGCCACCGTGGTGGTCGTGACCGAGTCCGTCCGGAGACTGCCCGGTGCGGTGGGAGCCTGGGTGTCGACCGCCGCCGGCGTGGTGACCGGCAGGCTGTTGCTGTCACCCGATTCCAGGAGCGAGCCGTTCACCGCGCGCACCGTGTAGGTGTAGGTGGTCGAGGCGGCGACGGTGGTGTCGGAGAACGTCGTGCCGCCCACAAAGGAGCGCAGCGTGCCGTTGCGGAAAATCCGGTAGCCGGACACGCCGGACTCGGGGTCGCTCGAACCGGTCCAGGAAAGCTCGACCCGGTTGTAGGCGACGGTCGGAGCCGCGAGCGCGGAGGGATTCGAGGGCGGCGTGGTGTCGGTCACGGGCGTCCAGCCGGCGATGCGGGCGAAGAGCCACCAGATCGCGTAGGCTTTCCGGTTGGCGTTGAGCGCCTGCGAATGCGCCGAGCCGCAGTCGTACCAGTCGACGTTCTGCGTGTGGGCGTTCTGCCACTCGATGGCCCAGTTGTGCGAAGCGCCGTTGAGCGTGTAGTTGCAGCCGTCGTCGCAGCCGAGCTCCATGTAGTTGACGAGCCCGTCGGGGTCGTAGCTCTCGATGTCGGCGAAGTCGAACAGCACCTTGTTGTTCGTCCGGCAGTAATCGCGGATCTGGTTGTTGCGCACGTTCACGTTGCCTGTGGCGCCGCCACCGTTGAGGTGGCCGGTCATGTAGATGAAGCGCACGTTCGGGAACTCCGTCTCCAAGCCGCTCATGAGCGTCAGGTATTGCTGGATCTCGGCCTGCGTGCCGTCGACCTGGCCGCACCAGGACCACATGATGACATTCACCTGCGGGTTCGACTGGAGATAGGTGCGCGTCGCCGCGGCCCAGGCGGTGCGGTTCGGGGCGCCAAGATCGGAAGCACCCGAGCCGCCGAAATTGCCGTAGTAGTCGCGGTAGTCGAGGGCGCCGCCGGAGCCGCCATTGTTGAAGGTGAAGAGATTGTCGGGAAACGCGTCGCCCTGTTTGGCGTTCATGAATGCGACCAGACCGCTCATCCCGTCGGAAACCTGGCTGCCGTGAGAGGTGTGGCCGTAGGCGATGTGCAGGGTCTGCTTTGCCTGCTGGATCGCCGTCGCCGGCACCGCATTGAGGTTGGTCCGGGTGTGGTCGGCGATGATGCCCTGCCCGAAGAGCGGACAGGAGAACAGACTCAACGCCGCGATCAGCAGCGGCGCCAGCGGTGATTTTCTTTTATGATGCATGATGGTCCTGATGTTCAGATTGGCCGGGCTTGAACTCCGAACCGCGCTGTGGGGCTGCACGGGCTGTGATTGGAGCGGGTATTCTCCGCCAACGAACTCCGTCGCAAAGCGCGAAGTCGGCCGCCGGCGCGAACTCACGGAAATTTTCCATCCGTGCCCCGGCCGCCTCGCTCAACGCCGCATCGCCCGCACCGAGACGAACGCGCTCGACCCGAGCATCAGCAGCGCCGCCACCACCGGATGCAGGAGCCCGGCCGCCGCCACCGCCATCCCGACGACATTGTACGCCGCGGCAAACCGCAGGTTCGTCGCCACCCGCCGGCGCACCCGCCGCGCCTCACGCACCGCCGCCGGTAGAAAACCCAGGTCGTCACCGAGAAACACCGCCGGCGCCGCCGCCTGCGCGAGCGCCGCACCGCCGCCCATCGCGATCGCAGTGTCCGCGGCCCCCATCGCCGCCGCGTCGTTGATCCCGTCGCCAACAAATAACGTCACCCGGCCCTGCCGCCGCAGTTCCGCCACCCGCGCAAGTTTCTCATCCGGCGGCACCCCACCCCGCCATTCGGCGCCTCCGGTCGCCAGCGTGGGCGTCACCGGGTCCCCGCTGAGAATCTCCGGCTCGATCCCAAGGGCGCGGAGCTCGCCAAAGACCTCCGCGGCGCCCGGCCGCCAAGACTCGCCGAGCAGGATCAACGCCGCCGGCACCCCGTCGACCGCTACTCCGACCGCCCGGCCCTCGCCCGCCGCGCCGGCAAACCCGATCCAGTCCGGTGCGCCGATCCGCAATTCCCGGCCCTCGCAGCGCGCGACAATCCCCCGTCCCGCCTCGAGCCGGCGCTCGGTCGCCTCGATGCCGTTCCGCGGATGCTCGGCCAGCGCCCGGGCCAGCGGATGATCGAGCCCCTGCTCCGCCGCGGCGACCGCCGCACGCAACCAGGCTTCGCGCGCACGCCACGCCGCGTGGATCTGCCACTCCGTCGCCACCAGTCGGTCGGAGGACAGGGTCCCCGTCTTGTCGAACACCACGTGATCGGCCCGCGCGAGGACGTCGATCACGTCGCCGGTCCGCGCCACCAGTCCCAGCCCAGCGAGCCGCACCAGCCCCTGCCACACCGCCAGCGGCGTCGCCCGCCCCAGCGCGCACGGGCCGGCCCCGAGCAGCACCGCCATGCTGTTGAACAACCCGGTCGTCCACGACACCTGCCACGTCCAGAAACCGCAGGTCGCCGCGCTCACCAGCAGCACGAACGGCAGGAACACCACCGCCAACCGGTCCGCCTGCCGCTGCAGCTCCGACGGCGCCAACCGCGCCGCCGCGACCTCGGCGAGCACGGAGTCGAGCCGCCGCCGGCCCGCGCCAACCGTCACCTCGATCTCAAGTTCGCCGTCGATCGCATGGGTTCCGGCCCACACCTCGTCGCCGACGCCGCGTGCCCGTGGCCGCCACTCGCCGGTCATCGCGGTCTCCTGCACGAAGCTACGCCCGCGCCGCACGATGCCATCGACGGAGATTGCTCCCCCTGGAAGCACGCGCACCCGCGCGCCGACCACGAGCGCCGCGACCGGCACCGCCACGCCCTCCGGCGTCTCCGCGGTTTCGTAACGCTCGCGGGTCTCGTCCACCGCGCGCAACGCCTTCGCCCTCGACCGCGCGCCGAGCGTTTTCCCGGCGGCGTACACCGCCAGCAGGATCGAGATCACCTCGTAGTAGACCGCGCCCGTGCGAGTCACCGTCCCGAGCACCGAGGCGCCCAGCGCACCCACCAGCGTCACCAGGAAAAGCTGATCCACCGTCACCCGCCGCGTGCGCAACGACTCCCATGCCTCGCGCGCCAGCGGCGGAAACAGGAGCGCGCACACGCCCACCGCCGCGGTGAAGAGAACCCCGTGCACGAGCCAGTACGCCGTCCCCTCCGGCGGCGTGAGGTTCACCGCGAGGCTGAACACCATGCTCTGCCCGGCCACCACCGCCGCCACACCGATGCGCCACCACGCCCGCAGCACGGCGCCCGGGTCGAGCTCCACACCCGGCGCCGCTCCGCCGGCGGCGGCCGCGCGGTCGTCCGGTCGCTCCTGTTTGTTCTCGGCGGGCGTGCTCATGCGTCGCGCCCCACGGTCTGGAGAACGGCGCACGCCGCAAGCCCGCGCCGGACCGAGCGCGGGAGTTCTTCACAATTCTTTCGGGAAACAACCCCCGCCGCGCTCTGTCCGAGCGCGCACACCCGACATGAACGCCGAGGATGAACTGCTTTTGCGCCGCGAGGTCCGCGCCGCCGTGTTCCGCGCGGAACGGCTGCGCCGCACTGGCCGTGACGCGGCGGCGCACGCGCAGCTGCAGGGCGAACTAGCCGCCACCTGCGCAAAGCTCGCCGCGCTCGGTCGCGTCGACACTGCCGGCACCGTGCACCGCTGGCGCGCCGAGGACGAGGCGGCGTTCGACCTCGCCGCGCTGATCGGCGACCTCATGCACGACCGCGCCGCGGCCTCCGGCCC
>JAEXPG010000212.1 GCA_023447015.1 Verrucomicrobiota bacterium | reverse complement strand
CCGGAAAGGCGGGTGCAAACGGGCGGTGCTTTCCGGTGCCGGGCGCTCGAGCCGCGGCACGCGGGGCTCAGGGCCGCAGGTCGAGGCCGGTGCCGTTCTCCGGATCGCTGCGGAACCGGATCTTGAGCTGACCGGCGGCGGTCGCCGCCACGGTGCGGACCATCTTCTGCACGCGATGGGCGAGCAGGTGTTTCCCGAGGGCGTAGGTCTGGCGGCGGCGGATGCCCTCCTCGCCCTCGCGGGCGTGGGCGGCGAGCGCCGCCTGGGCGGCCCGCCGGAGGTCGCCGACGTCGCCCGCGCGGAATTTGAACAGCGGCAGTGCGGCCTGCTCCGCCGGCGGCACCACCGCGTCGAGATCGTCAATGTTGTCCGCGACCACGAGGACATGGCCGGCGACGAGCCCGTCGAAGAGCCGGGTCGAGAGATCGCGGTCGACCGGGAGGACGAGCGAGGCGGGGTACTCCAGCCACTCCTCGAGCCGCGCCGCGTAGCTTTTCGCGAAATAGCGCGAGCGGTCGGAGCGGGGCAGGAGGCGGACGTCGATCTCCGGCACCTCCTGCTGCATCTGTCGCAGGAAATCCCCGCGGGGGGTGCCTTCGTAGTCCACGTAACCCGCGTAGATCCGGGGCTGGCGGACCGGCGGCGGCTTGGCCATGGCCTCGCGCACGAGCGCCGAGTCCCACTGGGCGCAGCACAGCGGCACGGCGCCGCCGCGCACCGCGCAGGGGTTGAGCAGGTAGCCGGAGATGTAGTGGTGTGTCGGGAAGTAGAAGTCGGCCGCGAGCGTGTTGCCGAGGTTCCCGACGTAGGAGAGGTGGTTGTCCCACATCCAGAGCGCCAAGAGCGCGTCGGGGTTGGCCTCGCGCAGACGCCAGAACGCCTCGGTGTTGTTCCGCCCGTGTGCCGTCACGATGATCAGGTCGGCCGTCTCGAGACCGGTGCGGAAACCGACTTCCCAGCGCTCGGTCCGCAGCGCCGCCAGATCGGCGGCCAGGGCGGCGGGGAAATAGTCCAGGTCGAGCGGCTGCAGCGGGTGGAAGACCGCGCGGAACGGGCGTTTCTGCGCGAGCAGGGCGAGCCGCCGGTTGATGTCGCCGATCTGTTGTGACGGGAGCAGGGCCATGGGGTGGCCGCACTCTTGCGGCGGGCGGGGTGAAGTCAAACGGCGCCGGGGGCTCAGGCGCCCGGCCCGGCCCCCTCCGCCAACCAGCGGTGCACGAGCGCGGGCAGGATCGCGTCGACCGAGCCGGCGAGCGCCCGGAACCCCGGCGGGCAGTGGCCGGCGTGGAGGTCGACGTGGAGTTTCTCCGCCTCGACGGGGGCGTAGCCGACGAGGCCGGCGGCGGGGTAGACCTGCAGCGAGGTGCCGGCGACGAGCACCTTCGCGGCGTCGCGGAACTCCTCGGCGGCGGTCTCGATCAGCGGCACGTCCTCGCCGAACCAGACGATGTGCGGGCGCAGCTGGCTGCCGCGCGGGCAGCGGTCGCCGAGGCGGATCGGCTTGGCGCCGATGTCGAAGATCAGCGACTCGTCGGCCGTGCTGCGCGCCTTGGTGAGCTCGCCGTGGAGGTGGATCACGCGCGTCGAGCCGGCGCGTTCGTGGAGGTTGTCGACGTTCTGCGTGACGATCACGACGTCGTAGCGCTGCTCGAGCGCGGCGAGGGCGCGGTGGCCGGCGTTGGGCTCGGCGGCGCAGGCCTGGGCGCGGCGCTGGTTGTAGAATTCGAGGACGAGGGCCGGGTTGCGCTCCCATGCCTCGGGCGTGGCGACGTCCTCGACGCGGTGGTTGGCCCAGAGTCCGTTGGAGTCGCGGAAGGTGGCCAGGCCGCTCGGCGCACTCATGCCGGCGCCGCTGAGGACGACGATCTTGGGGCGGGGGTGGGCGGTGGCGGGCATTGGCGGTGGGGCGAGGTGCGCCTATTCGCGGCGGGCCCTGACGGAGGCGGTTTCAAGGACCTGGCGCTCGCGGGGCGTGAGGCTGTCGATTCCGTTCTCCGACACCTTGTCGAGGATCCGGTCGATGTCCGTTTCGCGTTGGCGCCGCTCGCGGTTCTCGTCGTAGCGCTGATAGCGGAGGCTCGGTTGGTCCTTGGTGCCGCCGAAGGCGGAGAGCGCGCCGGGAATGCGGAGCGGGTTGCGGGCGAGCACAAAGAGGCCGGTGGCGGCGAAGAGGAACGAGGCGCCGAAGAGGTAGGGCGAGGCGAAGCAGAGCGGCGGGGCGACACCGAGTGCGATGAGCAGCCCGGCGATGGCGCCGCCGAAGTGGGCGTCGTGGCCGACATTGCCGATGCCGCGGCGCAGCGCGTAGAACGTCCAGGCGAGGTAGCCCAGGGCGTAGACTGGTCCGGGGATGTGGACCGGGATGAAGAACATCCCGACGCCGGTGCCGGGCACGAGGAAGATCGTGGCGAAGATCACGCCGCAGACGCCGCCAGACGCGCCGAGGGCGGCGTAGTCATGGTTCCGGTGCAGGAAGAGCGAGAGCAGCGAACCGGCGAGGACCGCGCCGAGGTAGACCAACAGGAGGATGTGCGCCCCCCAGCAGCCTTCCAGGACGCGGCCGAAGAGATAGAGCGAGATCAGGTTGAAACAGACGTGCTGGAGGTCGAGGTGGATGAGGGCGCTGCTGAGGGTCCGATACCACTCCTTGTGCGCGAGGATCCGCTCGGGGCGGAACATCAGCCGGTCCTGGAACTCCGGGTCGCGGAATGCCAGGTAGGTGACAATCCCGGTGGCGAGGCAGATCAGGAGCGTGGCGAGTTCGGACATGGCGGCAGGCCGTGGCGGTGCGGTCGTGGTGCGGAATGGCGAGCACCCGAAAGGCAAGAGGTGCGCCAGGTGCAGCGCAAGGCGGGGTTGCGGCGTGGCGGAGTGTCACCGGGGGGCAGCGACATGGTGGGATCCGAGATTCTGCAGCCGACAGAAGGTGACGAAAAAGGAAGGCATGCGCACCGCGGGAGGATGGACTACCAGCCGCTGCCGGTTTTCGGTGTCATCGCCTGTTGCGGGCGGTCGCCCGACCGGCGGCCCCCATCCGATGGTCGCTTGTTCTCATCGTTGCCGTTGGTCGGACCCAACTGGGCTTTCCGGTCAATGTCGCCGTTGATCTTCGGTTGCGGATTCTGTTGGTGCAGGGGTTGTCTTGCCACGTTCATTGCCCGGCTGGTCGATGCCGGAGCAGGCTGCGGCACTGCGTAGCAGCGCTACGAGGTCCGCCTTCAGGGCTGGCAAGTTCTGCCGAACGTGCTCGATCTCCCGCAGGCGTTGCTCGCGTTCGCCGTCCCTGAAATGCCCCGCGTATTCCTCAAAGTTGACGACGAAACAAGGCGAGGGCGCTTCGTGCCGCGGCGGTCCTGTGCGAGACCAGAAGAGAGCGAGGATCAGTGCCCGGGTCTCGGGGTTGTCTTTGCGCCACCAGAGGAGTTCGACGTGCGCGGTTTCACCCGAAAGCCAGAGCGTGATGATGGCGGGCCACGAGGATTCCGGAGAGTACGCTTCGGCAGACAGCTCGGCTGCGCCGAGGGCCGCGGAATCGGTGGCGGGGCCGATGGTCGCGGGGTCGAGCCCGGCCAAGGTCTTGCGCAGATTCTCGTGCTCGTTCGGCGACGGTTGGGCGAAGCTGAGGACGCTGCAAAGGACGCCGGCGCAACCCAGCAGAAAACGTGGCGTGGTGTGAGAGCTCATGCGGCCTGGAGCGGCTGGATCTCGGCTTTGATCTTGGGGCCGATGGTGTGGAGGGCGGCGCGGAGATCGTAGGCGAGTTGCACGCGCAGCCAGTAGCCGGGGGTGAGCCCGAAGAACGCGCACAGCCGCAGGTCGGTGTCGACCGTGATGCCGCGTTTCTCGTTCACGATCTGGTTGACCCGCTGGGGCGGCAGCTGCGTCGACTTCGCGAGCCGGTAGGCGGTGATGCCCATCGGCTTCAGGAATTCTTCGCGGAGGAGTTCACCCGGATGGACGTTGATGAATTTGGCGGCGCTCATGGCGGTCAGTGGTAGTCGACGATCTCGACGTCGCGGACGTTTTGCCCATCCCAGCGGAAGCAGACGCGGTATTGGTCGTTCACCCGAATGCTGTGCTGGCCCTTGCGATCACCTCGCAGCGCTTCGAGCCGATTGCCGGGAGGGACGCGGAGTTCGTCGAGAGATTGGATGGCGTGGAGTTGGGTGAGTTTGCGCAACGCGGTCTTGTGGATGGAGGGCGGCAGTTCTGCCGGACGGAAACCGTCCCAGAGACGGGCGGTGGCGGAGCTGGAAAACGAGAGGATCACCGAGGGACCGCACTAATCACGGGAAGCGTGCATAGTGTCAAGCGGGGTGGTCGGTCGTGATGAAGCCGGTTGACCGGAGTCCAACGTCTCTTGAGTCGAACGGAGCGGGCGGAGCCGACCTGCGTGTGCGGTGCCGTTGCGATCAACGGCCGGCGGTCGCGGTGCGGGACCAGCCGTAGGCTTCGGCGATCTGCTTCTGCATCCGTTTCGAGGAATGCTTCATGATGACCTTGGTCGTGAAGTGTCCCTGGTAGACGCCATCGACCGCATAGCCCCAATCGGAGACCTGATCTTCGGCCACATCGACAACGCTGCCGAGGGCGAGATCGGGCAGGCCTTGGGGATCGTTGGCGAGCTTGCCCCGGAAGCCATCGCCCACGTTCTCGAGGTGATCGACCCAGATGTGCTCCGTTCCGCCTTCGACCGGGAAACGAGCCTTGATCGCGAAATGGTCCATGCCCGGTGCGGGTGTGGACAGCAGGCGGCGGAAGTCCGGCAGGCTTGCCTTGGCCTGTGCGAAGGCCTCGGCCATTTCCGGATGGCCTTCCGGCAGGTAGGCGAGATTCGAGCGGCCGAAGCCAAGCAGGCGGGCAAGCAGCAGGAAGGGCAGGAGGGGCAGAAAGAGAATCAGGAGCAACAGCCGGAGGAAGATCATGGCGGATGGAGTGCGGTGAACGCGCGGTCGGGTTTGCTCGGAACCGAGGCTTGGGGTGCCGTTGTTCTGGTCGCGAGTTCTGCGGCCGTCAAACCGTGGCGGCAGCCGTGGGGTGGCACTGGGGCGGATTGCGTGCAAACTCGGCCCGGTTGCCCCGAAGGGACAATCTGCCTTGGGGGAGCGAGGCGCACGCTGGGGGCATGAAG
>JAEXPG010000158.1 GCA_023447015.1 Verrucomicrobiota bacterium | reverse complement strand
CCCCGACGGCTCCCACGTTCCCGCCCCTCATCACCTGTTGCAGGGTGGAGCAGTCTGGTAGCTCGTCAGGCTCATAACCTGAAGGTCCTGGGTTCAAATCCCAGCCCTGCACCCAATTCGAAACCCCCGGAAACTTCTCCGGGGGTTTCTTGTTGAATGACTTACGCGAGTTTCAGAGAGCGGGCTGCTCGCGTGCGACTTCAGGAAACGCGAGGCAACTTTTGACCCCCTTAGCCAAACAAAAGGCCAAACTTTTTCCGAGCGGAAAAGTGAGGTGACCCAGAGCGACTTTCCCTCTGAAAACGCCCTAGTTTTGCGGCCTCCCAGGGAGGTCGGCGCGCTCGGACTGAATTGTAAAAACCAGAGCGCAGAAAGGCCCGCAGCCGGTACGCTGCGGGCCTCGGGTCGGCGGCGAAGAGTCACTTTTCAGGCGGCCGACCTTTGCCGGTCGCCGCTGGCAACCGCGCCGGTTCCAGCCCCCTGCCGCGCAATCGCCAGGATTTCGTCGCACGGGTACCGCCAAGTGCCTGGAATGACTTCAACCGGGTGAAGAATGGATTCCTTCGTCATCCGCCAAATCGTCACCCGGCTGACGTCGAGGAGGCTAGCCGCCTTCTTTTGCGAGATCAGTAGGTGCCCCCCGTCGAACGAGACCTGTTCGCCCTTAGCCTCGGTCCTGCCCTCGATCAGGTCCCGAACCGTGTCTGTTTCGACCGGCGAGAGCGAAGGGTCGGTGGAAAGCACGGTTTGGAGGATTGCGCGGCTGGTGGCGTTCATCGCGAGGTGGCTCAGGCGGTGAGTTCGACCAAGGACTCGTTTTCGGCGCGGCGCTGCACTTCGAGCGCGAGCAAGGCGGTGTTCCAGTCGGAGAAGATGTTCTGGCGATGCGGGACACTCAGACCGTTCTCGGTCGGCTCCATCGTCCACTTCACCGAGCCGATGACGCGGTGCTCGACCCGGTCGTGCAGGTTGATTTCGCCCGCCTCGCAGCCGGGCGCCTGCTTCATGAAGAGCCCGACGGCTTCTTCCACGGTTGCTGCCGATGCGGTGGAGATGAAGACGCCGGGGGCGTACTCGACGACGATTTGAAAGCGGCCTGCCTCGCGATGGCAGAGCGCGGAAACGCGATCACTTGCGGTGCTGTGTTCGGTGTCAGTTGGAATCGTTTTCACGTGTTCCACTCCGTACCTACGCGCACCGCCCCTCAACGGGGCGCACCCTCCGAATTTGGGGTAAGCGTGCTACCCGAATCGCGGTAGGTCGGGCCACTGGATCAAGAACCGGAAACGCTCAGCCGGCCCAAGCACCGCGAGCGGTGGCGCCCGGCGCTCCGGCGCGGGGACTGTCGTTCTGGCGCTGGTATTCGTTGCGGTCGGAGACGGCTTGGTTTCGCGCTCACGGCCGCCTCTGGCGACTCGTCGTCCGAGCACGACCACTCGCCAGGATCGCGCCCTCGCAGGCTCGGGACGCGACACCGGCGGCCTTGCCGCGCTCTCACCCGCGCCGACTCCTTCCTTCACTGCCACCAGCGCTGCCACTCCGCCCCCGGTCTCCGCGCCGGATGCAACCGCTCGACCCGAGAGGACGGGCTCCGCCCGTGTTTTGTGACGGACCAGCCTCGTACATACGCTGCGTAACAAAAGGCAGCCAGTGCTGGACCGAATGCCGAAATGCGCGCGTTCCAGCCGTACCCGCCAGAACACCGGGTGAAATAGAATACGGTGCTCTGGCGGGGCTATTGTTCTTTGAAGTAGGTATCCATTACGTTCTGGAGCGGCGTCTCCGCAGGAACACTACCTGCTTTGGGCGACACGTTACTCGCGGCCGATCACTCGCATATGCCGCAACACAGAAAGCTCGTGAATCGGTACCGGTAGTGTTGCTGAGTCCGTCGCCAACGTTGTCACTTCTCACCGTAATCGGTGTTGCCACTTCGCCACGCACTTCCACGACCGACATAGCCGATCAACTCGAGCTAGGAGGAGAGCAATACCGAAGCGGTTCCCAGGGTCGCGAGCGCGAACAAAGCTGCAAATCCCAACGCAAGTAACACCGCAAGTACCCTCGACGTAACAGATTGCGAAGTTGCCATCCAATGTAATGCTCCGAGGTAGATCGTGATTACGATCAGTCGAATAGCAGCAGGCGTGGAGAATCCATCGGAGCGGCATGCCATTAATGTGGTCAACCAAATCGCGGTAAGGCTGAAAAGGTGGCAGTACTCGCCGATCGGAACGATTCGCTTGAGAAGAGAATTCCAACCGAAGCATTGGACCACCACGCACGATGCGTAAATCGCCATTGTAGCGAGAGCGAGGCTCGCTGCGGTTACAGGTGTTCGGTTTTCTCCGACGATTAGGGAACCTCGGGTTGAAGTGTTGCCGGCGCGCTGTAGCACGTAGTTGATCCCGATAAATATCGCTCCGAGAATTAGCGCTCCGAGGACAGCTTTGATCTGGTCCTTTAGGTGTTGGTTCATGGGGTGGGTCTGTAAACTCCTTGGGATGAGGCCTGAGTTTGAGGGATCGGTCATCCTGTGTAGGTCGGATGTGGTGTATCAATGATCTTTTCAAGAAATCCAAAAACCTGAGATGGTAGGGGGGCCTCGGAACGTTTCCGGGCTCGGTTGCCGTCGTAAGTAGATAGTTCGCTGTTCCGAGAACCCCGATGAACGGCCTGATCGTCCCGCTCCGCGCACAGCTCATCGCAGTTGGCGGGGACGGACTTGTCGTCGTCCGGCTGGGCGAGGTCGCGACGAACTCCGAAGGACTCGCTCTCCCAGATGGCGTCGAACTGCATTGCTTCGGTCTTCACCTGTGCCGGCGGTGTCCCCACTCGGCGCGGGCGTGGACGTTCAGCGTGGCATGTCCGCACGAGCGGACCGGTTCCTTTTCTCCGGAGCGTTTTGCTCTCTCTGGCGGCACCTCCGGCCGTGCGCCCTGCGGGACGGGCTAGTCGTGGGGCACCCCTGAAATGGAACCCCTCCTCGCCTGCCCTCGACACGGACAGCTTGCCCGGCGCTGCGCGAGCGTTCCGTGCCTGCACGGCGAAGGCACTGCGGCTGCACTTCGCGGCCTGGCGGGGCGGGCGTTGCACGTCCCGTCCACCGTCCCGGCCGCTTCATGTCGCCGTCGTGTCCCTCGTCCGCTGGCACTTCACGCCCCGCGTCGCGTCGCGGGCGGCGCACCGGCACCTCCGCCTTGGGCGAGAGAGCAATCCCGCTCCTCAA
>JAEXPG010000045.1 GCA_023447015.1 Verrucomicrobiota bacterium | reverse complement strand
GAGCGCCTCGGCCTCGCGGCTGCGCAGCTGCTGCGGCCGCGAATCGCTCTCCGACTCCGGCATGCCCGCGAGGCGGCGGAAGTAGCGCTTCACGATCCGGTCCTCGAGCGAGTGGAAGCTGATGACGCAGAGCACGCCGCCGGGGGCGAGCTTGGCGAAGGCCGCGGGCAACGCGCGCTCGATGGCGCCGAGCTCGTCGTTCACCGCGATGCGGATGCCCTGGAAGGCGCGGGTCGCCGGATGGATCGAGGAGGTCCGGCGCAACGCGGCCGGAATCGCGGCGGTGATCAGCTCGGCGAGCTGCTTGGTCGAGGCGAGCGCGCCACTGCCGCGGGCGGCGATGATCGCCCGGACGATGCGGCGCCAGGACTTGTCCTCGCCGTAGTCGCGGATCGCGCGGACGAGATCCTGCTCGGAGGCGGTCTCCAGCCACGTCGAAGCCGGCAGGCCGGCGCGGGTGTCCATGCGCATGTCCGCCGGCGCGTCGTTGCGGAAGGAAAAGCCCCGCGCGATGTCGTCGAGCTGGAAGGAGGAGACGCCGAGGTCGAAGAGGATGCCGTCGAAGCCGGACTCGGGCAGATCGCCGAGCGCCGCGAAGTTGACGCTGCGCAGGACAAAACGCCCCGGATACTCCCGCGCCACGGCGTCGGCCCGGGCGAGCGCCGCAGGATCGCGGTCGAGCCCGATGACGAAGCTGCCTGCCGCCGCCTCAAGGATGCCACGGGTGTGGCCGCCGCCGCCGAAGGTCGCAGCGAGGTAGCGCCCGCCCTCGCGGGGGGCGAGGAACTCGAGGACCTCGTGGAAAAGCACGGACTGGTGGCCTTGGTTCATCCGGATGGGCGCCGTCAACGCGGTGGTCATGGCCGGCCTCAGATGCCGATGCGGCGCATGAGGTCGCCGAAGTTCTCGCCGCTGGTGCGGGTTTCCATCTGGGCCAGGCGGTCGGGGCTCCAGATGTTGAATTTGGTCATGGTGCCCACAAGCACGGCGTCGCGGTCGATGCCGGCGTGCTTGAGCAACTCCTCGGTGAGATTGACGCGTCCCTGCTTGTCGCAGCCGAACGAATGCGCCTGGGCGAAGAACTTGTTGAGGAAGTCCTGGGCGTCGCTGTCGCTGAGCGCCTTCTCCGAGACCTTGTTGTAGAGCTTCTCCACCTCGGCGGGCGGCAGCACCGTCACGTATCCGCCGGGATGAGGCAGGGCCAGATAGACCTCGCTCTCGTCGCCCGCAAAGCGCCAACGCGCCGGAATCGTGAGCCGATTCTTGGCGTCGAAAACATGCCGGAAGGACCCGACATAGATGGGCTTTGTGGTGATGGCCATGACACGGAACGCCGAAAAGAGGCGCCCCACAGTGCCCCACTTCTCTCCACTTTGCCCCACATCGTCAAGTAAACACCCCTCCTAAGTCGCGTCAGGTTGTTCACTTATTCACAGGATCGCCCCATCTACTCCCCGCCGGATGATGGCACCACGAAACCACCGGTCAGCCGCACCGAATTCCGGCCCAGGCTCGCAACTCGGACGCGCCCTCGAGTCCAACCCCGGTACTCACCCGGAAAGGTTCGGGGCCAGCTCTTCGCCGCCCCTCCACTTCGCCCCGCAAAGCCCCTCCGCCAGCGCTTGACGGTCAAGTGCCCGGCGGTTGGTCCTGATCCCAAACCTGCCCACCTTGGCACGATGCGCCTCATTCCCCTCCTCGCTGCGGCCACGACTCTCGTTGCCGCCACCACCCCATCCGCCTCCGCCGCCGACGCCCAGTTGCTCGTCGATGCGTCGAAGCCCGGCCCGGTCATCAGCAAGAACATCTACGGCCAGTTCTCCGAACATCTCGGCCACTGCATCTACGAGGGCATCTGGGTCGGCCCCGCCTCCCCCATCCCCAACACCAAGGGCTACCGCAACGACGTGCTGGCCGCGCTCAAGAAGCTCCAGGTCCCGCAGCTGCGCTGGCCGGGCGGCTGCTTCGCCGACGAGTACCACTGGCGCGACGGCATCGGTCCGCGCGAGAAGCGCCCGTCGATCTACAACTCCAACTGGGGCGGCGTGGTGGAGAACAACCACTTCGGCACCCACGAGTTTCTCGACCTGTGCGAGATGCTCGGGATCGATCCCTACATCTGCCTCAACGTCGGCAGCGGCACCGTCCAGGAAGCTCAGGAGTGGGTCGAGTACATGACCTCCCCGGCCGACTCCCCGATGGCCAACCTGCGCCGCGCCAACGGCCGCGACAAACCCTGGCGCGTGCCCTTCCTCGCCGTGGGCAACGAAAGCTGGGGCTGCGGCGGCAACATGCGCGCCGAGTTCTGCGCCGACAATTTCCGCCGCTACAACACCTTCATCAAGAACTACGGCGACGTGAAGATCCAGCGCATCGGCTGCGGTTCCAGCGGCGGCGACACCGACTGGACCGCGAAGATGATGATGATCGCCGGCAAGCAGATGGACGGCCTCGCCCTCCACTACTACACGCTCCCGACCGACAGCTGGAAGGGCAGCAAGGGTCCGTCCACCGGCTTCGGCGAGGAAGGGTACTTCAACACCCTGCGCTACACCCTGCGCATGGACGAGTACCTGAACAAGCAGATCGCGACCATGGACCAGTTCGACGAGGAGAAGAAGGTCGCCATGGTCGTCGACGAGTGGGGCATCTGGACCGACGTCGATCCCGGCACCAACTCCGGCTTCCTCCGGCAGCAGAACACCCTCCGCGACGCCATCCTCGCCGCGCTCAACTTCCACATCTTCCACGCCCACGCCGACCGCGTGAAGATGGCCAACATCGCGCAGATCGTGAACGTGCTCCAGGCGATGATCCTCACCGACAAGGAGAAGATGATCCTCAC
>JAEXPG010000368.1 GCA_023447015.1 Verrucomicrobiota bacterium | reverse complement strand
CGCAACCTCTGGGGTTACTACCAGACGCACGGCCTCGGCTACTTCGAGTTCTTCCAGTTCTGCGAAGACATCGGCGCGAAACCGCTCCCCGTCGTGTCCGCCGGCGTCTGTTGCCAGCACGCCGGCGACTCGCCCGGCCGCGGCCAGGAAGGCCTGCCGCTCGCCGAGATGCCCGCCTACATCCAGGACATCCTCGACCTCGTCGAGTGGGCCAACGGCCCCGCCGATTCGAAGTGGGGCGCCGTGCGCGCCGCCGCCGGCCACCCCGCGCCCTTCGGCCTCAAGTACCTCGGCGTCGGCAACGAGGACGCCATCACCCCCGAGTTCCGCGAACGCTTCCGCATGATCGTCGACGTCCTGAAGGCCAAGCACCCCGAGCTCGTCATCATCGGCACCTCCGGCCCGTTCCATTCCGGCGAGGACTTCGACAACGGCTGGGCCTTCGCCCGCGAGCAGCGCCTGCCCCTCGTCGACGAGCATTACTACGTCTCCCCGGAGTGGTTCTGGGACAACCTCTCCCGCTACGAGCGCTACGATCGCACCGGGCCCAAGGTCTACGTCGGCGAATACGCCGCGCACGACACCGACAAGACCCGCAGCACGCTCCGCTCCGCCCTCGCCGAGGCCGCCGGCCTCACCAGCTTCGAGCGCAACGGCGACATCGTGCAGTTCGCTTCCTACGCCCCGCTGCTCGCCCGCCGCGGCCACACCCAGTGGCACCCGGACCTGATCTACTTCGACGCCTCCTCCGTCTATCCGACGCTCAACTACGAGGTGCAGCGCCTCTTCGGCACCAACGCGGGCGACACCCTTCTGCCGGCCGCGCTCGAAGGCGTCGCTCCGGGCGCCCGGCTGACCTCCTCCGTCGTGCGCGACTCCGCCTCCGGCGACGTCATCGTGAAACTCGTCAACGGCGAGGACCGCGCGCTTGCGGTCGCCGTCGATCTGCGCGGCGCCCCCGCCGGGAGCCGTGTCGTCGCCACCGTCTTCGGCGGCGCGCCGGCCGACACCTTCAACGTCGACGGCCAACCGCCCGCCGTCCCGACCACGACCACGGAAACGACCGTCTCCGGCCGCTTCACCCGCGAGCTCCCCGCGAACTCGCTCACCATCCTGCGTCTCCGCCGTTAACCATCTTTCCGAGGTAGGAGCCTGCTTGGAGGCGATCCGCTCCGATCGCTCACCATCCCGAATCGCCTGCAAGCAGGCTCCTACCGCCCAACCGCGCTCCCCCCGCCATGTTCTCCCTCCGCCGTTTGCTCCCCCTCTCCCTGGTCGCCGCCGCCCTCGCCGCGAACGCGCCACTCGGCGCCGCCGACGCCCCGCGCACCACCTGGATGCCCGACAACGGCAACGGCACCTTCACGAATCCACTCTTCTACGACGAGTTCTCCGACCCCGACATCATCCGCGTCGGCGACGACTTCTATCTCGCCGGCACCACGATGCACACGATGCCCAGCCTCGTCGTCCTGCACTCGAAGGATTTGGTGAACTGGGAGTTTCTCAGCTACGCCGCCGCCCAGCTCGACCTCGGCCCCGAGTTCCGCCTCGAAGACGGGAAGAACATCTACGGCCAGGGCATCTGGGCGCCGTGCATCCGCTATCACAACGGAACCTTCTACCTCTTCTCGAACGTCAACGGCCGCGGCCTCCAGCTCTTCACCAGCCAGAATCCCGCCGGCCCGTGGCAGCATCGCAGTTTCGACCGCGCGATCCACGACCTCTCCGTGCTCTTCGACGACGACGGCCGTGTCTACGCCGTCTTCGATTACGCCGATGTGAAGCTCATCGAGTTCAAGCCCGACTTCAGCGGCTTCGTCGAGGGCAGCGAGCGCGTGATCATACCCGCCAGCGCCGCGATGGGCGAAGGCCACCACCTCTACAAGATCAACGGCAAGTACACCATCATCAGCGCCAACTACGCCCCCGTCGGCCGCATGCAGTGCGCCCGCGCCGACAAGATCGACGGCCCCTACGAGACCGCGGTCATCAGCGCCCGCGAGACCATGGGCACCCAGCGCGGCTGGTGGTGCGGCAACGTCGGCCAGCGCGGCCCCGTGCCCGGCGCCGGCGCGAAGTTCGACCTCGGCAAGCCCGGCGACAACGAGTTCGGCGCCAACCCGCTCCACCAGGGCGGCATCGTCGATCTGCCCAACGGCGACTGGTGGGGCTTCTCGATGATGGACTTCAAGTCCGTCGGTCGCACCACGTTCCTCTCGCCCGTCACCTGGCAAGACGGCTGGCCGTACTTCGGCCTGCCGGGCAACCTCGGCCGCTCGCCGCGCACCTGGCTCAAGCCGGCCGTCGCCACGCAGGTCGCGCCCACCGCGCCCTACCGGCGCAGCGACGACTTCGCCGGCCCAAAGCTCCTGCCGATCTGGCAATGGAACCACGCGCCCGTCGCCAACAAGTGGTCGCTCTCCGAGAAGCCGGGCACGCTGCGCCTGCACACCTTGCCGGCCGAGCAGTTCCTCGTCGCCCGCAACACGCTCACGCAACGCGTCGTCGGCCCCGAATCCACCGCCACCGTCACACTCGACGCCTCGTCGCTGAAACCCGGCGACATCGCTGGACTCGGCCTGCTCAACATCCCCTGCGCGTGGATCGGCCTCGCCCGCACCGAGTCGGGCACCGTGCTGCGCTTCCACGACCAGTTCACCGCCACCACGCTCGACCAGCCGCTGTCCGCCGCGCGCGTCTTCCTCCGCGTCGTCGGCGACTACGACAACGATCTCGCCACCCTCGCCTTCAGCACCGATGGCAAGACCTTCACCACCCTCGGGGCACCGATCCGCCTGCCCTTCCAACTGAAGACCTTCCAGGGCCCGCGCTACGCCCTCTTCGCCTACAACACCGCCGGCCGCGAGGGCGGCGTCGCCGAGTTCGACGACTTCCGCGTCGACGAGCCCCTCGCCGACCGCTCGCAGAACCTGCCGCTCGGAAAAGTCGTCACGCTCACCAACCTCGGCAACGACTCGGTCGCCTTCGCCAATCCCCACGGCATGCTGCACTCAAGCCAACCCGGCTCCAAAGAGGCGTTGAGCGCCGCCGCCAAGTTCCGCGTGCATGATCGCGGCCAGGGCCGCGTGGCCCTCGAGGCGCTCGACGGCAGCGGCTGGGTCACCGTCTTCGGCCTCGGGCTCTCCGGCGACGTCCGTCTCTCGAAGACGGAGACCGCCGGCAGTCTCTTCCAGTGGCAGGACATGCTCCGTGGTCAGTGCATGCTGCTCTCGCTGAAGACCCACCGGCACGTCGGGTTCGACGCGCGCACGGGCGAGCCCTACTCCGCCGAATCGCCCGGCGCCCAGCCCGATCGCAAGGACGGCGCCGTGTTCCGCTGGACGGAAGCCCGCTCCGAGTAGCGGGCTCCGTCAGGTAGACTTCAAGGGAACAGCTCCGCCACCAGACGGCCAACCAACTCTTGGGCGGGAGAAGCCAACGGTTTCTCCTGCTGCAGGAGCAGTGTGCGCTCCCGGTACTCGGCCACAACCTGCGGCCGCCGCGAAAGCAGCTGTCGGAGCGCCTGCACGTAGAGGAGGCGGGGGACGACATTGTCGGGCTGGAGCAGGCAAAGGTGCAGCATGCCATCGAGGACATCGCGCTCGCCGTGGAGACAGTGGACCGGAACGCCCTCCATCGTGTTGCAGCGGATGGCCTGCAGCTGTTCGAGCCGGAGCAGGTATAGGCCGAAGACCGCTCCGGTCGGCACGCGATACGCCGCGGTGGGCGCAACCTCGACCCACCCCGCCTCGCGCCGCAGCAGGGCGAGCAACTCCGCGGTGAGCCCACGAAGCGCGGCCTCGGGATCCTTGATGCTGAACTCCGCCGAAGACGTTCCGAGGACCGTCGCATCGCTCACCCGGACCAGACGAAGCTCGACCCGCCACGGATCTGCCGCGGCCTGCAGATGGGTGACCACGATGTAGCCGCAGGCCGGCTCGATGGCGCGCGCATGCTGCACCGCCTCGGCCGCGGTCCACGGCTGCCGGCCCAGGAGAAAGGCCGGAATCTCCCCCTGAATCCAGGGAACGATCGGCCGCACCCGCGCCCCGCCGGCAAAACGAACCTGCTCGGCGAGGAACAACGGCAGCGCCCGACTGAAGCGCCCCGGGGCGTCGCTGACCCGGTGGGTGCCCTGGTCGGCCGGCCCCTGCGCCTCGGCCGTGCTGCCGAGGAACGCGAGCGCGAGCGGAGAGCCGCCGGTGATCGGGAAAAGTTCGCCCGCCGCGGAACCGGCCGGAAGCCAGACGGGGCCGTCGTCCACCAGCAGGGCGACCGAGCGGGGGGCATCCGGCTTCGGCTCGACCCGGGCGAGCCGGGCATGGGCGAGCTCCGCCTCCCAGCGCGCAAGATGCGGCCGCCAGTCGGGCTGCTGCTGCGCGTAGAGCAGGTCGAGCAACGCGCCGGCGGCATCGAATTCGCCGAGCACGACGCAGGCCTTGAGGAAGTTGTGTGCGGGCGGGAAACCGTGCACCGCGACATCGTACAGCGGCGCCGCGAGTTCGAGCATCTCGGTGAGATATCCGGCGGCCCCGAGATCGCCGCTGAGCTTCACCAGCAGGTCGGCCGGCGGCGGACTGCCCGCCGCGGCGATGGCCTCGCGATAGAGCGCCGTCGCCTCCGCGAGCTCGTGGCGCCCGAGCGCCTCGTGCGCGAGGCCGAGCCGGGCACGCCAGCTTCCCGGCAGACCCGCGACACGCCGCAACGCCTCCAGCCCGGCGGCATCGCCGCCCTGCTCCCGCTGGAGGGACACGTACCACGCGAGGCCTTCGTCGTGGTTGGCATCGAGCTCGATCGCGCGCCAAAGGGTCGACTGGCTCTGATCGGTCTCGCCGCGGGCCGCGTGGATCCGCGCGAGGTTCACCAGGACCGTGCCGGTCTCGCCGTGCTGTTCGACCTGTTTCCGGAGCACCCCCTCGGAATCGGCCAGGCGTCCAAGCTCCCGGTACACCACCGAGAGCGTCACCGCGGCGCGCTCCGGCACCGGATCGATCCGGAGCAGCTGCTCCGCCGGCTCAACCATGTCGGTGAGGAAGCCGTCGTTCAGCGACTTCACGATCGTGGCATGGAGATGCTCGGGGTCGTTCCAGACCTTCTCGAGGTGCCCGAGCAGCACGTTGTCGCGCCACTCCTGCCGGGGGATGAACCGCTCGCGGCCGTCCCGGTCGAAGACGCGCATCAGGTCCGGATTCGCCGCCGGGTCGTTCGCCGGCGGCGGAGCGACGGGTTGCGGTGCCTGTGCCGAAGGAGCGGACACGGCCGGAGGCGGCGATTTCTTGCCAAGAAGTTTCTTCAGGAAGCTCATGCTGCGAGTGTTGCGTTCAAATCATGGGGCGGAGCGGAGTGCGCCGCCGGGGGGAGGTCGGCCGGAGTCCCGCGCCACGCCCGGCCCCGCCCGCGCCGACGCGCGGCATCGCCACGAGGGATCGCGGCGCGGAAACGCGGGAGCAGTTGCGGGAGTGTGATGGGGTCACGGGGCGGAAACGATTTCAGGAAACGACCGCCCTCAAGCAACCGGCCCGGCGATGGTGGAGCAAGGGAAGAACCGCAGGGGGACCGGGTCGCGCCGGAACCGCTCGCGGGCCTCGGGCGGAACGCCGGGTCCGCCCATCCACCGCCGAAGTTCGCCCACGTTCCGTCCACGGCACGAGCAGCATCGTTGCCGCCACCACGCGCGGACAACAAGAAGGCCGGTCGTGCGTGACGACCGGCCGGAGAGGGAGGGGCGGAGCCGAGGCGCCGCCGCCACCGCGCGCTCAACTTCCCTGCTGCTTGGCGGTGTACAGCGCGACGAGCGCCGCGCCGATGGCCTGCGACAGTTCGCCGAGGGTGGCGGCGACGATCTTCATCGTGGCCCGCTGCGCCGGGAACAGGTACGGCCACGCCGACTCGCGCACGATCCGCAGGTAGCGCTCGCGGAACTCGGCGGTCGTCGATTCCGGATCCATCAGGCCGCCGCCGATGACGACGTACTTCGTGTCGAGCGCCATCGTGAGGTTCGCAACATGCAACCCCATCGCCTTCGCCTGGAAATCGAAGATCTCCAGCGCGAGCGGATCGCCCTTCTGGGCGCGGCCGCGCAGGGAAAGGACCTTCTCCTTGGTCGGCGCCTTGGAGGCGGCGAGCTCATGGCCCGGGTACTTCTTGAGCATGTCCTCGAGCAGATGGGGCAGGCCCGAGATCGTCGTGTAGGCCTCGACGCAGCCCCACGTGCGGCCACAGCCGCACGGATACGCCCGGACGTTGCCGAGCAGATGCAGCGGCGCCGGCATGTGCGCCCCCTCCATCCCGGCGAGCGTGTCGCCATCGAGCGGCAATCCGTCCGGACCGACATAGGCGCAGCCCAGTCCGGACCCCGGGGCCAGCATGAGCACCGAAGCCTTCTCGTCACCCCGCACGCGCTGGGCCTCGCCCACGCCGCCAAGGTTGCCGTCGTTGCCGACCACCAGCGGAACCGGCCGGCCGGCGACATCCGCGAGCGCCGCGGCATAGTCTCGATAGAAATCCCAACCGGTGAAGCTCTCCGGCAGATTGGCCGAGCGATCGAGCACCCCGTAGCGCTGATAGGGCCCCGGCAGCGCCAGGCCGACCCCGCGCACATCCGACCAGAGCAGGCCGTTCTCGGCCAAGAACCCCGAGACGCCCTCGACCCAGCCCGAGATCACCGCCTGGGTGCCGAGCTGGGAGTTCGTCGAGCTCTGGCGGAGCTTCTGGGAAATCGCGGTGCCGTTGGCCCACACGCCGCAGGTTTTCGAGGTGGTGGCGCCGCTGTCGGTGCCGATGTACACGCCTTGGG
>JAEXPG010000569.1 GCA_023447015.1 Verrucomicrobiota bacterium | reverse complement strand
GGCATGTCCGGCGGCATCGCCTACGTCCTCGACGAGAAGGGCGACTTCGCCTCCCGCGTGAACAAGCAGATGGTCGGCCTCGAGAAGCTCTCCAAACCCGCCGAGATCGCCGAGGTCCGCGCACTCATCGAGAGGCACGGCAAACTCACCGGCAGCGATCGCGCGTGGTCCATCCTCGCCGGTTGGGCCACCTACGAGTCCAAGTTCGTCCGCGTGATCCCCAAGGACTACCAGCGCATGCTCGCCTGCATCGAGCGGGCGCAGGGCCAGGGGCTCACCGGCGAGGAGGCCATCATGGCCGCCTTCGAGGAAAACGCCCGCGACACCTCCCGCGTCGGCGGCAACTAAGGCGCCTCGCGCCGCTCCACTCCCAGCTCTCCAATCTCAGACCGAGCCTTCTCTCCCATGGGCAAGCCAACCGGATTCATCGAATACCTGCGCGAAATTCCCGTCGATCGCCCGCCGCTCGAGCGCGTGCGCGACTGGAAGGAGTTCCACCTCCACATGGAGGAGAAGAAGCTCCGCAGCCAGGGCGCGCGCTGCATGGATTGCGGCATCCCGTTCTGCCACACCGGCAAGCTCATCAGCGGCATGGCCGCGGGCTGCCCCATCCACAACCTCATCCCGGAGTTCAACGACCTCGTCTTCCGTGGTCTCTGGCACGAGGCGCTCCGCCGCCTCAGCCGCACGAACAACTTCCCGGAGTTCACTGGCCGCGACTGCCCCGCTCCCTGCGAAGGCTCCTGCACCCTCGGCATCATCAACCCGCCGGTCACGATCAAGAACATCGAGTGCTCGATCAGCGACCGCGGCTGGTCCGAGGGTTGGATCCTGCCCGAGCCCCCGAAGGTGCGCACCGGCAAGAAGGTCGCCGGCATCGGCTCCGGCCCTGCCGGCCTCTCCGCCGCCGCCCAGCTCAACAAGGCCGGCCACACCGTCACCGTCTTCGAACGCGCGGACCGCCCCGGCGGCCTGCTCATGTACGGCATCCCGAACATGAAGCTCGACAAGCAGGAGGTCGTCCTGCGCCGCGTGAAGTTGCTCGAGCAGGAGGGCGTGAAGTTCATCTGCAACGCCAACGTGGGCGACAACGTCGAGCCGGAGATGCTCCGCAAGGAGTTCGACGCCATCGTCGTCTGCACCGGTGCCACCCAGCCGCGCGATCTCCCCATCGAGGGCCGCCAACTCAAGGGCGTCCACTTCGCCATCGAGTATCTCACCGCCAACACCAAGGCCGTCATGGCCCTCAACGCCGACTCCTCCGAGATCCATGCCCGCGGCAAGGATGTCGTCGTCATCGGCGGCGGCGACACCGGCACCGACTGCGTCGGTTCCGCCATCCGCCAGGGCTGCAGGAGCGTCTGCCAGATCGAGATCCTCCCGAAGCCGCCGCTGGAGCGCCAGCCCGACAATCCGTGGCCCGAGTGGCCGAAGACCCTCAAGGTCGACTACGGCCAGGAGGAGGCCGCCGCCAAGTTCGGCTCCGACCCCCGCATCTATCTCACCACCGTCAAGAAGTTCGTCGGCGACGCCAACGGCGCCCTGAAGGAGCTGGTGACCGTGCAGATCAAGTGGGAGAAGAACGACAAGGGGCAGTTCATCCCCAAGGAGCAGCCCGGCACGGAGAAGACCATCTCCGCCCAGCTTGTGCTCCTCGCCATGGGCTTCCTCGGGCCGGAGCAGGCGCTCCTCAAGGACCTCGCTGTCGAGACCGACCCGCGCTCGAACATCAAGGCCGAGTACGGCAAGTACGCCACCAGCGTGAAGGGAGTCTTCGCCGCCGGCGACTGCCGCCGCGGCCAAAGCCTCGTCGTCTGGGCCATCAACGAAGGCCGCGAAGCCGCCCGTGAGTGCGACCGCTTCCTGATGGGCTCGACCGACCTCCCGTAACCACCCTTCCACTGCGGAGCGACGCTCGCTCCGCCAACCTTCTCCGACGGCCGCGGTTCCTCACCGCGGCCGTTGCTGTTGTGTCGGACGTCGATGCCATGGCCGAAGCGTTCCTCCTCGGCCCCGGCATCACTTTGCGCCAACGGCGCGGCCACTGCCTCAAGACAGCATGATTCCCGCCCGCCAAGCCGCAGTGCTCAGTTCAGTGGTTGCGTCGGCGATGGCTGTGTCGCCGCAGCGGAGGCCGCGGCGCGGCGCCGTTTCAGCACCGCGTTGATCTCGCCGAGCAGGCGCTCGACCGTGACCGGTTTCGACAACACCACATCCGGCGCCGGATCGTCAGCCGTGCCAGTCCAGTGGTCGATGTAGCCGCTGAAAAGGACAAAGGGGACCGAAGCGAGCGCCGGCAGGCTTGTGCGCAGCTCGCGCAACAGGGCCGCGCCGTTCATGCCCGGCATGTTGTAGTCGCTCAGCACGATGTCGGGCACGAGCGTCTTCGCCGTGATGAGGGCCTCGGGGCCGTCCTCTGCCTCGACCACGCGGAAACCGAAGCGCTGCAGCAGGGAAGCCAGCGTGCGCCTTGCACCAACATCGTCGTCAACCAGCAGAATTGTCGTACCCATACATCACCTCAAGAGGCTTCATCTTCACCGGAACACTGCCTCTGGCAAGCGTCGTTATGCCCCAATCCGGCAGCGAACACACGGTTTACCAAAGCCGCTCCCCCGTCGATCAGGCTTCCCTGTCGCCTTGGAGAAGGGCCAGCTCCTGTC
>JAEXPG010000567.1 GCA_023447015.1 Verrucomicrobiota bacterium | reverse complement strand
GGGGTGGGGAGGAGAGGAGGACGGACGACAGAGGACGGAGGGCGGGGTGGACGCGAAGATGGGCGGAAGAAGGAGCGGTGGCGGCGGATTGCGGAGACGCCGGAGGGGCGACGAGTCCGCGATTCGGCGCCTGCGGTCCGCCCTCGGTTCAGGGCATGTTGTACTTGTTGGCCGCGACGATGGCGCCGTGGTAGGACGTGCAGCCGATGGCGATGGCGGCGGAGATGGCGTTGCCGGTGCCGCCGTTGTTGCCGCGGCAGGAGTTGGCGGTGCCGGCGACGCTCATCGCACTGGTGCCGGAGCTGGTGTAGGCGGAGCAGTTGAAGGCCATGCTGGCCTGGAGCCCGATGCCGGCGGTGCTTTCGCCGAAGCAGCCGGTGGCGTTCTCGGCGCTCAAGCCCGTACCGGAGCCGGTGGACTTGCCGTGGCAGTTGGTGGCGGAGGTCGCGACGAGCGCGGGGCCGTTGGCGGCGCGGGCGCGGCAGTTGGTGGCGGTGCCGGCTTCGAGGGCGGTGCCGGTGCCGGCGTAGGTGAGGCCAAAGCAGTTCTCGGCGGTCTCACGCGCCAAGAGCCCGTGGGAGCCCGTGCTGGTGCTGCCGTTGCAGCCGGTGGCGGTGGTTTCGGCGTAGAGGCCGTGGGCGGAGGTGCTGCTGCCTTGGCAATTGGTGGCAACGGTGGCCCGAAGCCCGATGCCTGCGGTGGACCGGCCGATGCAGTTATCGGCGTTGCCGGCGCTGAGGCCGAAGTTGTTGGCGGAACGGCCCTCGCAACCCGTGGCGACGGTGGCGCTGAGACCGATGCCATCGGTGCTGGTGCCGCTGGAGTTCACGGCGGTCTTGGCGGCGAGCCCGGTGCCGCCGGTGCTGATCCCGATGCAATTCTCGACGGACTCGTTGGCGTAGATGCCGTTGAAGATGCCGGTGCTCTCGCCGCGGCAGTTGACGGCGGTGTCGACCGTCATGCCGGCTGTGGCGCCGATGGCGATGCAGTTCTCGGCGGCCTTGGCGGTGATGCCGACAAGGACGCACTGCTCGGCGACGCAGTCGCGCACGATTTGGGCGTTGATCCCGCCGACACCGCAGACGGAGGCGGTGCAGTGGCTCGCGACGGAGCGTTGGGGGAGACTGATGCCGTTCTGGACGACGCCCACCACGCCGAGGTCTTCGACGAGGATATCGGTGGTGGTGGAGGTGCGGGCGTAGATCCCGTAGTCGAAACCGCCGGGGGTGAACGTGGTGCCGACCAGGGTGGAGGTGCCGCGGATGTGGCCGTGGCGGAGCGTGACGTTGGTCACGCCGCCCGCGATCTCGATGCCTGCGCCGCGGACGGTGTTGTCGCTCGCGGTGGAGAGGATGGTGAAGCCATTGAGGTCGAGGGTGACGTCGGGCGCGAGGATCGTGACG
Source organism: Verrucomicrobiota bacterium (assembly GCA_023447015.1). Lineage (GTDB taxonomy): Bacteria > Verrucomicrobiota > Verrucomicrobiia > Opitutales > Opitutaceae > CAJCBL01. The sequence goes on along the minus strand of JAEXPG010000567.1, from coordinate 7,622 downwards.
GCGTTACCGCTGGCGACGACGATGTTGCCGTCGAGGTAGTAGGAGCCGGAGGCGGTGATGAGGTAGCCGCCGTTCTGATCGATCTCGACACCGGCGCTGCCGGAGAGGACGGGCGTGCGGGGCTCGACCTGGGTGAGCGTCTTCATGGTCGGCACGGGGCCTTCGCGCCCGATGGCGCCGTCGGGCGGGGTGAGCTGGCCCTGGGCGAGGGCGAGGGCGGGAAGGGCGAGGGCGGTGGCGAGGAGGAGGCGCATGGGAATTGTGGATGGAGGGTTGCGGATTGCGGAATGGGGGAGAGGGGGCGGGAGCGGCGTGCTTGTTCTACCCGCGGACGAACCGCTGGACCCGCCGATCTGCGATCGGGCGGGAGCGGCGGCGGATGGGGGGCGTGGCGGGATCGGAAAGCGGCAATGAGAAAACGGTGACGGGTTCAGGGGGTGCCGAGGAATTTCTGCGTCGCGTTGATCGCACCGCTGTTGCTCCGGCAGCTCACCGCGATGGTGGCCTGAATGGCGGTTCCTTGGGCGGCTTCCGTGTAGCCGGTGCAATTGGTGGCGGTCCCGGCCATCAGGCCTGTGGAGTTGGTGCTGGAGCCGTAGCAGTTCGTGGCGGTGTTGGCGCGAAGCCCAGGCGTCATGACGCCGTGACCGAGGCAATCGTTCGCGATCCCGGCCGAGAGGCCGGCCGCGAACGGGCTCAGGGTGGATGAGCCCGTGATCTGGCCGCTGCAGCCAGTGGCGGACCCCTGAACGGAGAAGATCGTGCCGCCCGCAAGGAGGCCGTAGTCCCCCGTGGCCGTCTTGCCAACGCAGCCGGTGGCCGTCTGCTCGGCATGCAAGCCGATGGCGGAGCTGCTGGTGCCGGTGCAATGGGTTGCGGCGACGGCCCAGAGCCCAATGCCGCCGGCCGATGTGCCGGTGCAGCCCACGGCGCTCCCGGTCGCGTGGAGCCCGGTGCCTGCGCCATTGGCGCCGATGCAGTTGGTGGCGGTGCGGGCGAAGAGTCCCACGCTGTCGGCCGCGGCTGTGCCGGTGATCTCGCCGCGGCAGTTCTCGGCGGTGCCGCCGATCGGGGCGGCATCGGCGGTGCCGACCTTCAGGCCGCAGGCCCCGGTGCTGGATTTCCCGATGCAGCCGATGGCGCTGGTGACGGCCTCCAGCCCGATGCCTGAGTCGCTGGTGGCCCGGCAGTTGGTGGCGGTGTCGGCGTAGAGTCCGGAGGCGCTTCTGGCGCTGGAGGCGGTGCAGTTGGTGGCCGCGCCGGCGTAGAGGCCGACGCTGTGGGTGCTGGCGGCGGTGCAATTGGTGGCGGTGCCGGCGCCGAGGGCGACGCCCCGGCAGGTTTCCGCCGCCGAGTCGGTGATCTGCGCGGCGTTGAGACCGCGGTCGCCGCAGACCTGCGCGCGGCAGCGGCGGATGGTGCTTTTGCCGTAGAGGTAGATGCCGTCGGCGCCCACGCGGGTGACGTCGACGTCCTCGACGGTGACCACCGAGTCGGTGGCCTCGGGGAAGGGCCCGAAGACGCCGTGGGAGAACCCCGGGCCGGCAGAGTAGGTGTCGCCGTCGTAGGTGGTGCCTCCTTGGATATGGCCGTTGCGGATGGTGACGAGCGTGATTCCGCTGGCGAGGGTGACGCCGTTGCCGTTCGCTGTCGCGGCGGTGGATCTGAGGGTGAAACCGTTGAGGTCGAGGGTGACGCCGCTGGAGTTGATGGCGATGGCGTTGCCGGTGGCGACGGTGAGGTTGGCGGTGAGGTAGTAGGAGCCGGAGGCGGTGATGGTGAAGCCGCCGTTGGCGTTCTGGGCGACTCCCGTGGCGCCGGCCTGGAGCGGGGTGCGCGGCTCGATCTGGGTGAGGGTCTTCATCGTCGGCGCGGGGGCGCCCGGCGGGGTGAGCGTGCCTTGGGCGAAGACGGCGGTGGCCGACGCGAGCAGGGCGAACGCGAGGAAGGGAGGACGAGGCGGCATGGGTCAGGATGAGGCTGCGGGCCGGGTTCGGTCGGGCTGGGGTGAGCGGAACGGAAGGCGGAGGACGGAGGAAAGAATCGAGGGGCGGAAACGAAGATGGGGGCGGTGGCTCCGGAACGTGGAGACGACGAAGCGGGCGGCGAGTCCGCGATCCGGATGCGGCGATCGGCTCAGGGCATGTTGTACTTGTTGGTGGCGGTGATGGTGCCGGAGGAGGCGGTGCAGGAGACGGCGATCGCGGCGGAGATGGCGGTGCCGCCGGCGCGGGAGCCGGTGCAGGTGTTGGCGGTGCCCGTGACCTGGAGCCCGTAGGCGCCGGAGGTGCTGAAGCCGTAGCAGCCGGTGGCGTTGGCGGCGAAGAGGCCGACGCCGGTGTAGCTCTGGCCGCGGCAGTTGGTGGCGCCGTGGGCGCCGGCCAGGCCGATCGCGGAGTTGCTGATGCCGACGCTGTTGTTGGCGAGGTTGGCGCGCAGGCCGTAGCCGGAGGTGCTCGAACCGTAGCAGGTGTCGGCCGAGCCGGCGTCGAGGCCGGTGCCGGAGGTGCTGGTACCGGTGCAGCCGGTGGCGGTGTTCAGGGCTTGGAGGCCATAGCCGCTGGGGCTGGTGCCGGAGCAGTTGCTGGCGTTGGCGGCGTAGAGGCCGTAACAGGTTTGGGGCGAGGCGGTGACATCCCGGATCTCGCCGGAGCAGTTGAGGGCGGTCTGGCAGTTGATCGCGTAGGAGACGGTCGCGCCCCCGGTGGTGATGGAGGCGCGGCAGTTCTGGAGCGTGTTGGAGGCCTTGATGCCGTACTGGCCGGTCATGGTGAAGGCGGTGCAGTTGTCGGCGGTGGTGGTGTTGATGCCGATTCCGGAGGAGGAGAACCCGCGGCTGTCGCTCGCGCTGGAGGCCTCGATGCCGGCGCCCGAAGAACTTTGCCCGAAGGAGGCGGCGACGGCGGCGGCGTTGATGCCGGTGCCGGAGGTGCTGGTGCCGTTGCTGTTGGCGACGGAGGTGGCGTTGATGCCGGTGGCGGCGGTGCTGCGACCGTGGCAGTTGGTGACGGAGGTGGCGCGGATGCCCTGGCCGTTGGTGCTCTGGCCGGTGCTGTTCGCGACGTTGGTGGCGAGGATGCCGGTGCCGTCGCTGGAGAAGCCGTAGCAGGTGTCGACATCGTTGGCGTTGATCCCGGCGGCGCCGGTGGGGAGGCCGAAGCCGACGCAGTTGACGGCGGTGTAGGCGCTGATGCCGGTGCTGCCGGTGCTGACCGCGTAGCAGTTGCTGGCGGCGCCGGAGCTGGAGATGGCGGTGCCGTCGATCTCGGTGGCCCGGCAGTTCTCAACGGTGCCGCCGACGATCCCGTCGCCGTCGCAGGAGTAGGCGGTCGAGTTCGTGATCGTGCCCGCGGCCCGCAGGCCGGCGCTGCCGCAGTTGCTGGCGGCGCAGTTGCGGATGGTGGCCACGGTCGCGATGCCGTCCTGGGCGAGGCCCTGCACCAGCACGTCCTCGACGGTGGTGCTGGCGCCGTTGGTGGAGGCGATGCCGACCAGGAAGCCGTAGGTGGAACCGCTGGTGATGCGGCCGTTACGGATGAGCAGGTTGGTGCTGCTGCCGGCCTGGATGCCGGCGCTCGCCGGGGTGCCCTCGTCGGAGGAAATGGTGAAGCCGCCGAGGTCGAGGGTGATGTTGCGGCTGAGGATGACGATGCCGTCGCCCGACGCGACGGCGAGGTTGCCGGTGAGGTAGTAGGCGCCCGGCTGGGAGATGGTGAAGCCGCCGTTGGCATTCTGGGTGACGCCGGGGGCTCCGGCCCGGAGCGGGGTGCGCGGCTCGAGCTGGTCGAGGGTCTTCATCGACGGCGCGGGGGCGCCGGGGGGTGTGAGGGCGCCCTGCGCGAGGGCGAGGGCGGGGAGGGCGAGCGTGGTGAGGAGCAGGAGACGTTTCATGTGAGAAAGCGACAAGCGACAGGGGGCGGAGGAGGGGAGCTCTCGATTGCGGAATGCCGATTTGCGCTTGGGCAGAAGGGCGGGAGTGCGGGCGCCGGGGAATCGGAGATCGGCAATGGGAAACCGAGAAACCGTCACGGGGTGCCGAGGAATTTCATGTCGGCGGGGGTATCGACGCCGCTCATCCCGGCGGGCAGGCCGCTGACGGTGCAGCCGATGGCGAGCGGGGCGGCGATGGCGGTGGCGCCGCTGGCGTTCGCGATGATGGCCTTGCTGAAGACGGCGGGGCCTTTTTCGACCCAGAGTCCCGGGCCGCCGGCGGTGTTGCCGGTGGTGCAGTTGAACGCGACGTAGGTGGTCCAGATCCCGTACGCGTTGGGCGAGGCGGTGGTGCCGTGGCAGTTGTAGGCGATGTCCGCGCGCAGGCCGGTGGGGACGGTGCCGGCGGAGGCGACGCGGCTGCGACCGGTGCTGCCGTGCACGATCTTGGCCTCGATGCCGTAGCCGGTGTCCGAGAGGCCCATGCTGGAGCGCACCACGGTGCCGACGATCGCGTCGCCGGCGGAGCTGGTGGCGGTGACATCGGCGACGACGGCGGCACTGAGGCCCTTGCCGAAGGTGTCGGCGGTGCTGCGCACGACGATGGTGCCGGCGAGGCCGGTGGTGCGGCAGGCCGAGACGGTGCAGTCGGCCACGATGCCGGCGTCGATGCCGTTGTTGGCGTGGCGGGCGGAGCTGTGGGTGACGAGGCTGGCGCCGCTGATGCCGCTGCCGGAGACGCCGGCCACGGAGACCCGGGTGACGGTGCCGCCGGAGAGGGAGATGCCGTGGGCGAAGCCGGAGCCGGAGAAACCGCCGGCCGAGGCTGCTCCGGCGCACTGGATCCGGCCGTTGACGATGCGCGCCAGACCGCCCCGGATGGCGTAACCGGCGGCCGGATTGGCGGTGGAAGAGAGGGTGAAGCCGTTGAGGTCGAGCGTGACCGGCGAGGCGGTGATGGTGATGGCGTTGCCGGCGGCGACGGCGATGTCGCCGGTGAGGTAATACGAACCGGCCGCGGAGATGGTGAACCCGGTGGTGGGGCTGCCGGCGACTCCGGGCGCTCCGGCCTGCACGGGGCAACGGGCCTCGATCTGGTCGAGCCGCTTCATCGAGGCAGCCGGGGCGGAGGACGGGGTGAGGGCCCCCTGGGCGATGGCCAGTGCGGGGAGGAGGAGGGCGAGAAGGATGAAATTGCGGATCGCGGAATGCGGATTGCGGAATGGCCGGAGGGGATGGCGGACGGGGGACGACAGACGACGGAGGGCGGAGAGCGGAAGGCGTTTCATGGACGGAGAAGGATGCCGTTGTGGTGGGCGGTGGGCGGGCTCAGGGGGTGCCGAGGAACTTCTTCCCGGCGGGCACGTTGGTGCTGAGCACTCCGTCGACGATGCAGCCGACGGCGATGGCGGCCGTGAGGGTGACGGGGGTGCCCGAGGCGCCCGACCCGGCCACGCGGGCGTAGCAGAAGCTGGTGGTGCCGCCGCTGTTGAGGGCGTAGCGCTCGCCGTAGGTGCCTTTGTGGTCGGCCGCACAGGCGACCGCCTCGGTGGCCGTCAGCGCGACGAGACCGGACTGCGTTTCGGCGTAGCAGCCGGTGGCGGTGAAGGAGACGCGGGCGCCGTAGCCGGTCTGGCTGCCGGCGTAGCAGCCGGTGGCGTTGAGGGCATCGAGGCCCCTGTCGAAATAGGAGAACGCGTAGCAGTTGGTGGCGGTGCAGCCGTTCGCGGCGCCGAGGGCGATGGCGTCGTTGGAGGTCGCGTGGCAGGAGTCGGCCACGTGGGCGTCGATGGCGTAGCCGGTGGCGCCGCTGGCACGGGAGGCGGTGACGGTGCCGGCTTGGATCGCGCGGGGCCCCTCCGAGGAGGCGAGGCTGAGGGTGACACGATTGGCGCTCAGCCCGATGCCGGTGCCGACGCCGGCGCTGCAGCGGTCGATGCTGGTGTCGAGTGCGGGGAGGTTGTAGGCGGCGTCGCGTCGTGCCAGGACGATGCCGTCGACGCCGGCGGAGGTGACCGTGACGTCGGTGACGTGGAGGGAGTGGCTGGTGGTGCCGTCGCTGACGATGCCGCCGGCGAAGTTGGTGATGAAGCCGTTGGTGATGGCGATACTCGAGCAGCCGGCACCGATGGCGATGCCGGTGCCGGCTTTCGGCGTGGCGGCGGAGGAGAGCTCGAAGCCGTTGAGGTCGAGGGTGACGTTGCTGGCGGAGATCGTGAGGGCGTTGCCGGAGGCGACGGCGATGGGGCCGGCGAGCACGTAGGAGCCGGAGGTCGAGATGGTGAAGCCGGTGGTGCGGGTGGCGCCCGGTGTGCCGATCACGCTGCGCGGTTCGAGCTGGTCGAGGGTCTTCATCGACGGCGCGGGGGCGCCGGGGGGAGTGAGGGCGCCCTGTGCGAGGCCGAGGGCGGGGATGGCGAGGGTGGACAGGAGCAGGAGACGTTTCATCGGGAGCGGGTGGCGAGGGGAGGGGTGGCGGGGCGGGTCACGGGGTGCCGAGGAATTTCTGCGGGGCGTCGATGGTGCCGCCGCCGGTGGTGCAGCTCACGGCGATGGCGGCGGTGATGGCCTTGCCGCCGGCCTTCGCATTGTTGCCGCGGCAATTGGTGGCGGAGCCGGTGACCACCAGCGCAACATCGCCGGTGGCGGTTTGAGCGGAGCAGTTGCTGGCGATGCCGGCGTTGAGTCCGATACCGCTGGTGCTTGTGCCGAAACAGTTGGTGGCGTTGGCGGCGTACAGGCCGGTGCCGTTGGTGCTGTCGCCGAAGCAGTTGGTGGCCGTCTTCTCGACACTCATCCCGAAGCCGTTGCGGTAGACGATGCCGTGGCAGTTCGCCGCGACCCGGGCCCGGATGGCGTCGCCGTTGCCCGCGTAAACAATGGCGGTGCAGCCGGTGGCGGTGATCGCGTAGATGGCCGGCCCGGTGCTGGTGGAGGCGGCGGCGTGGCAGCCGGTGGCCGTTTCGGCGTTGATGCCGCCGGTACCGCAATTCTCGGCCACGCAGTCGACCACGGTATGGCCGGCGATGCCGTGGCCCGCGATGGTGTGAACCGAGCAACCGGTGATGAGCGAACTGTGCCCGCCGTTTACATGGATGCCGCCGGCGTGGGTGCCAGTGACCGAAAGGTTGGTGATGCGGTTGGCGCCTTGTGCGGTCGAGTTGGCGAAGACGCCGTAAGAGAAACCCGCTTTGGCATACGCCGTACCGTTCAAGGTGGTGCCGCTCCAGATGTGGCCGTTGGCGATGGCGATGCCGGTGTAGGCGCCGGCGATGCGGATGCCCGCGTCCGGGTCGGCGCCGGTGGGCTCTCCGGCGAAGGAGAAGATGGTGTAGCCGGAGAGGTCGAGGGAGACGTTGCCCGAGTCGATGACGATGCCGTCGCCGGTGCGGACGGTGAGGTTGCCCTCGAGGTAGTAGGAGCCGGAGGCGGAGATGGTGAAGCCGCCGTTGGCGTTCTGGGTGACACCGTTGGATCCCGGGCGCAGTGGGCGGCGGGGCTCGTGTTGGTCGAGCGTCTTCATCGTCGGCGCGGGGCCGTCGTGGCCGACGGCGCCATCGGGCGGGGTGAGCTGGCCCTGCGCGACGGCGAGGGCGGGAAGGAGGAACGCGGAGAGGAGGAAGAGGCGCATGGGGAAGACCGTGCCTGAGGGTGTGGAGGTGGGACGTCGGCGGGGCGGTGATGGTGTCGGT
>JAEXPG010000528.1 GCA_023447015.1 Verrucomicrobiota bacterium | reverse complement strand
CTACAAGACGGTGCGCGATCGCGTGGGCGAGGCCGGCCAGGTCTTCGTCTATGTCGACGTCGACGGCTATGTGACCGAAGTCGGTCGCGAGCTCACGGCGAGTCTGGCGGCGGCGGCGGGGGACGATGCCAGCCTCGCGCAGTGGAAGCAGGACTATGCCGCGCTCGGCGCCGAGCTTGGGCTGGCGCAGGTGAAGGCGGTGGGCCTGAGCGCGCATCAGGTTGCCGACGGGCTTTTCGCCAACCGCATCTTTCTCTACGCGCCGGAGGGCCGGCGCGGTCTCCTGCAGGTCTTCGGCGGCGCGGCCCACGCGTTCACCAGCGCGCGCTTCGCGCCGGCGGATGCCGATCTTTTCGTCGAGACCGAGCTGGACCTCGCGGCGTTGACGGACACTTCGACGCAACTGGCCAAGCGCCTCAGTCCTGAATGGGCGGCGAAGCTGCCCGTCGAGCTGCCCACCGGGGTCGGGGCCGAGGCGGAGGGGTTTGCCGCCCTGCTCTCGTTGAGCCGCTTCAAGGGGCGATTCACCGCTGTCATGCGGTTGCACCGGGGCGAGTCCGCCGGGCCCGAGTCCGCGTTCGGGCAGGATGTGCTGCTCGCCTCCGACGTGCTCGGCCCGCAGATCCTCTCGCTGCTCAAGGCGCAGCTGCCGGACCTCAAGGTGGTGAAGAAGGAGGGTGAGCGGACGTTCCACGCCTGCGGCGAGAAGGCCGAGGGCATGCTCGCCTCCCTCGCCCTCGCCACGGAGGGCGAGCGGCTCTACCTCGCCAGCAGCGAGGCGTTCCTGCGCGAGTGCCTCGACCGCAAGGCCGGCCTGGCCCAGGCGCCGGCGTTTGCGCAGGCCCTCGCCGCGACGGCGAAGGAGGGCAACACGCTCGTGTACGCCACGCCGCGGCTCTTCGCGCAGGCGAAGGAGCTGTTGACCAGCCTGTCGGGCGGACACCGGTCGGACCAGCTGGCCGCCGCCGGATTGAAGCAGGCGCTCGCCCGGTTCGAGCGCGTGAAGACGCCGGTGGTCTCCGTCATCAGCAATCTTTCCGACGGCGTGCTCGTGCAGTCGGTGAGCCCCGAGTCGCTGCGCGAGGCGCTGCCGTTGCTGGGCCTCGCCACGCCCGACCTCGCCGGCAACATCCTGCGGGTCGCGTTGCCCGCCCATGTCGCGGACCGCTATGCGCGGGGCGCGGCCGCGCGCCGTACCGGGCTGGTCGAGGCCAATCTCGGGAAGCTTTCCGCCGTCGCCGAGAAGTACTTCGCCAAGAACCCGGAGAGCACCGAGGTCTCGTTCGCCCAGTTGCAGGAGTTCGATGCCGAGGCCACGAAGCTCACCGCCGCGCTCGACGAGGACTACACCACCGTCTCGATCCAGCGCGACCGCGACGCGGTGGAAGTCGAGACGCCGGAGAACGGCACCGTGACCTTTGCCCGCGCGCTCACCGCCGAGGAACGCGCGCAGATCGAGCGCAACCTCGCCGCGTACGACGAGGCGGCGGTGCAGTTCTTCGCCGCCAAGCCCGAGGAGACGAACATGACGGGCTATGCGGCGGTCGGCGCCGGCTGCCTGGCGAGCCAGCTCACGCCGGTGGTCGGCGAGGACTACGACACTATCGAGGTCGAGCGCGACACCCCGACCATCGCAATCCGCACCCCCGGCGGCACGAGCGTCACCTACACGCGTGTGCCCGGCCTGCGCTGGACGGTGCTGAAGCGCCATGCCCAGCAGACGGCCGCCATCCGCGAGAACCTCGCGATCGCCTATTCGCTCGGCATGGACTATCTCGCGCAGCATCCCGACGAGAGCTACGTGACCGGTTCCGAGCTGTTCGGCGAGGACAAGGAGCGCCCCGAGCTCCGCTCCGTCGCGGGCGAGAGCTACGGCGAGATCCGGATGACGCGCAAACGCGCCGGAACCTCGGTCTCGGTGCCGGTGCTCGGGGAGGTCGTGTACGAGGCTCCGGTGGCGTCGAAGGACGAGGCCGCGATCCGCGCCAATCTCCAGCAGCTGGCGAAAGTCGCGCAGGGGTATTTCGCGAAGCATCCGCAGGAGAAGTACGTCGTGGTCGGCGAGTTGCTGGAGACGGAGACGGCGTCGTCCTTCCTCCCGGCGGCCGTGGGCGGCGAGGATTATCTCCCGCTGGTGATCGAGCGTGACGCGAAGCAGCTGAGCATCGCGTTGCCCACCGGGCAGAAGGTCGCGGTGAACGTGCCGTGAGCGGCGGCGCGGAAGCCGTTCCGCTACGACGGAGAACCGGAAGCTTCTGTGCGCAGCGGGCGCACGAAGGGTGCCTGCTGCCACCGCGTTGAGGTGGCCCCTCGGAGGGGCCGGGTCGACGCCCCGACCTACAGGAACCAGCGCGAGTCGAGTCCTCCGTGAGGACTCGGCGGGTGGGCGTTGCGGGAGAAAGCACTTGCTCGCTCCGGTGGCGGACCCGCAGTTTCGACGGTTTTCCTCGTCGCCATGAACCAATCCACCTGTCCCGCCTGCTCGCTCGAAGACGTGCTCAGCCATCCCGACCACTGGGAGTGCGCCACCTGCGGCCACGAGTGGCCCAAGGAGGCCGCGCCCGAGGCGGCGCGGATCGTCAAGGATGCCCACGGCACGGCGCTTGCCGATGGCGACACCGTTGTCCTGATCAAGGACCTGAAGCTGCGCGGCGGCTCCGGCGTGCTCAAGGGCGGCACCAAGGCCAGGAACATCCGCCTCGTCGACGGCGACCACGAGATCGACTGCAAGATCGACGGCGTCCCGATGGCGTTGAAGGCGTGCTTCGTGAAGAAGGGCGAGTGAGCGAGCGCCCGCCGCGGCGGACGGGGTCGACGGTTGCGG
>JAEXPG010000501.1 GCA_023447015.1 Verrucomicrobiota bacterium | reverse complement strand
GCGCAACGACCTTGACAGGTTTGCTCAGCTGACCGGCGAGCTTCATCCACGGGGTGGAGAGATCGGGCGAGCCCAGCGCCGTGAGGAGCACAACCGGAATGGCGTCGCACCCGGGCCGTTCCCGCAGGGTGCGCAGCATCGCCATGCCGTCCATCCCCGGCATGGCGTAGTCGACGAGCATCAGGTCGGGGATGTCGCCGCGGTCGACCAACGCGAGCGCCTCGGCCCCGCTCTGGGCGGGGATGACCGAAGCGCCCCAGCGGCACAGGCGCTCACCGAGGATCCGACGCTGGGTCGCGTTGTCGTCAACGATCAGGATGCGCCGCGCGGCCAGACCCGCAGGGGCGGCGACATCGTTTCCCGGCGCGGGCGCGGCGGAAAGCTCGACGAAGAAGGTGCTGCCATGGCCCTCCTGACTCTCGGCCCAGATGCGACCGCCCATCAGCAACACCAGCCGCTGGGAGATCGCCAAGCCCAGGCCCGTGCCGCCGAACCGGCGGGTGGTCGACGTGTCGACCTGGCTGAAGCTCTTGAAGAGGCGGTCCATCCGCTCGGCCGGGATGCCGATGCCGGTGTCGCGCACACTGAAGCGCAGACGCACCCGCGCATCGTCGGCCGCGCCGAGCATCTTCACCGCGACCACCACCTCGCCACGCTCAGTGAACTTCACCGCGTTGCCGGCCAGGTTCACCAGCACCTGCCGCATGCGGGCGAGATCGCCCATCACCAGCGGCGGCGCGCCGGGATCGACTTCGCAGAGCAGCTCCAGCGATTTCTGGGCCGCGCGCGGCCCCACCACGTCGAGCACGGTCTCGAGGCAGTCCTGCAGGGCGAACGGCTCGCGCTCCAGCTCGAGCTTGCCGGCCTCGATCTTCGAGTAGTCCAGGATGTCGTTGATGATGTCCAGCAGCGCGTCGCCGGATTTGCGGATCGTCTCCGCCAGCTCCTGCTGCTCGCGCGAGAGCGTCGTGCCGAGCAGCAGTCCGCTCATGCCGATCACCGCGTTGAGCGGGGTGCGGATCTCGTGGCTCATGTTCGCGAGAAACTCCGACTTCGCCACCGCGGCGGCCTCGGCCTGCTCGCGGGCGGCCACCAGCTCGGTGGTGCGCTCGGCCACGACCTCCGCCAGGCGGGCCTTCTCGCGCCGCTGCCGGGTGATCGTCCGCCGGACGATGAGCGTCCCGGCACCGCCGGCCGCGACCACGTAGCCCACCAGCGCCCACGGCGAGAGGAACCAGGGGGTTAGGATGGTGAAGGCCATCGAGGCCTCGGGGCCGGGCTGGCCATCGTGCACGGCCCGCACGTGGAAGACGTAGCGACCGCTGCCGAGCCGGTTGAAGACCGCCGCCCCGCCCGCCCCCACCGGAGCCCACTGCGAGGACGCCCCCTCGAGCATGACTTCGAAGGAGGGGGCATGGCCGAAGGGGTTGGCGGGCGCCGCGAAGCGCACGATCATGGAGTTGTCCTCGTGCTCGAGCGGCGGCAGCACGGCGCCCGGGGCGAAGATGAAGCGGTCGCTGTTGGTCAGGTGCACCGAGGTGATGAGGCTCGCCGGCACCACCGCCGGCGGCGGCCGCAGCCGCGGGTCGTGGCGCACGAGGCGGCGCCGCTCCCACATCCAGACCACGCCGTCGGTCTCCATCGTGAACTCGTTGCAGGAGAAGCCCAGCGGCACGGTCTCGACCAAGCGCCGGTTGCCGTCGATCCCGTCGGTGATGATGTGGACCTGCCCGCGGTCCGCGCACCAGAGCCGCCCGGCGGAGTCGCGCATCGGGCGACCCACGCCGTTTCCGACCTCCGGATACTTCGCCAGGAGCTCGCGGTCGACCACGAACCGCCCCGCCGTCTCGTCGAAGCGCAGGGTCGGGCTCGACGGCATGCTCACCCGCACCACCCCGTCGAGAAGGAAGACCTGGCACCAGCCGCCGCCCAGGCCGTCGGCTGCCCCGAAGATCCGCAGCTCCGGCTCGCGCCCGCGCAGGTCGACCCGGCCGACGCGCCCCGTGCCGAGTTCGAGCCAGACCAGGCCGGCGGCGTCGGTCAGGACCCCGAAAACGTCGCCCAGGCCGGAACGCCCGTGCCGCTCCGCGGTGCAGATTCCGCCCTCGCGGCGCAGCCAGCCCAGCTCGTCACGCGCCACGTACGGCAGGCCCCGCTCCGTGGCCTCGGCGAAGCCGACCCGGGCGTACACGATGCCGGAGAGGCATTGGACCCAGCCGCCGGCCTCCCGCCGATAGAGCCCCGTTTCGTTGGAGGCGTGCAGCTCGCCGGCCGCGACCCCCAGGAAAAACTGGAACTTGCCGGGCGGCATGTCGTCCTCGAACCGCTCGAGCCTCCCGTCCGCGCTGTAAACCCCCCGCAGCACGCGGCTGTCGGAGAGCATCCACAGGCGACCCTGGTGGCGCACCGGCTTGGTGTAGTTCAGGCTGCTCGCCAGCAGCGAGCCGTAGAGCGAGATCGCCGCCGGGAACTCCACCCGGGCGACGCCGTCGTCGAGCAGGACCCAGAGCACACCTTCCGGCGCATGGACCAACTCCTGGGCCCGGGCGAGACGCGGATCCTCCCGCCGGTCGAGCACCTGCAGCACGCGGCCGTCGCGATCGAAGAAGACGAGCCCGAACGAGTCGATGGCCGCGGCGTATTGCCCGCCACCGAGCGCGCGCAGAGCGTTGATGCGCCGCCCGCCCTGCAGCACCTGTGCCTGCGTCGGGAACGGCCGGACCTTCGCACCGTCGAAAAGCTGCAGTCCGGCGCCCATCGTGCCCACCAGCAGTTCCCGTTCACCGAACGCGGCGCCGCACGTCAGGAGACTCTCGGTGGTCGTCCGCTCGAGCACCGGCTCCTGCAGCCCCGTCTGCTGGTTCTGCCGGAGCAGCCGCCCCGAGGTCTGGTCGATCAGGAACGTGGCGCCGTCGAGCTCGAAGGGGCGCTCGTTCACCCCGATCCGCGCCGCGATCCGCGGGGTCCGCCCTGGCCGCCAAGCGACCACCGCGCCCGCATTGCCGTACCAGTACCAGTTGTCGGACAAAACAGTTACGTAGCGCAGCACCGTGTTCGCCAGCAGGGGATCGTCCGGAAGCAGCGCCGTCCGCTCCAGCCGCCAATGCCCGTCGCTGCCGAACTCGACCCGCGCAAAGCCGCCCTTGATCGTCGTGTAGATCGTGCCGGTCTCGTCCACCGCCACGTTCCCCGAATCGATGGCCACCTCCGGCGAGACCGACCGGTAGGTCTCCCAGCGCACGCCGTCGCCGAGGGCCAGTTCGCGCCGCGCCACCACGAGGATGCGCCCGTCCGGCATCCGGTGCATGTCGGTCGGCGGCGTGCTCAGTTCCATCGCCTCCGCGCCGAGCACCGCAAACGGCGGCACGCCCGCCTCCATCTGCCCCGGAGGCGCTGCGGGCATGAACTCCCCGCGCACCACTCCGCCGCCGAACCCGACCAGGATGGTGCCGCACAGCACGGCACCCAGACGCACCCTCCCCGCGGCCCTGACGACGCCGCAATGCTCCAAGAGGGACGAACGGGATCCAGACATGGGTTCCGCCCTCGTTCATCGGCACCAACCCGGCCGCCTTGAGAAACCTTCCCGGCAACGCCGCGCTCGGAGTCCAGCCCGCGGAGCGCCCCCGCGACCCCGCCCTCCCACCGCGCGCGGCCTGTGGCGCCGGCCCGCCGGTTACCGACCTTGACGCCCCCGCCGGCGCGCGGTCCCATCCGCCTCCCGTTGAAAACCGCCCTCTTCGACTACGAACTTCCGCCCGAACTGATCGCGCAGACGCCCGCCACGCGCCGCGACCAGTCGCGCCTGCTCGTCGTCGACCGCGCCCGCCACACCTTCGCCCACCACGTCTTTTCCGACCTGCCCGACCTCGTCGGCGGCCGCTACGCGCTCTTCCGCAACAACGCCAACGTCATCCCCGCCCGCCTCTTCGCCCAGCGCCCCACCGGCGGCCGCGTCGAGTGCTTCCTCCACCAGCCCGCCGGCGGCGCCAACGACTGGTGGTGCCTGCTCCGTCCCGGCCGCAAGCTTCCGCCCGGCTCCACCTTCGGCCGCGAGGGCTGGTTCACCGCCACCGTCGTGGAGAAACACGAGGAACGCGGGTATCGCGTGGCCTTCGCCACGCCCGGCCACGGCTCGATCGTCGAGGTCGCCCACGCCATCGGCGAAGTCCCGCTCCCGCCCTACATCGAGCGCGATCCCGCCACCGGCAGCGCCCTCGCCCCGCTCGACCGCGACCGCTACCGCACCCACTACGCCGACCGCTCCAAGTCCGTCGCCGTGGCCGCACCGACGGCCGGCCTGCACTTCACGCCCGAGATCGACGCCCGCCTGGCCGCCGCCGGCGCGGAGTTCTTCGACGTCACCCTGCACGTCGGCCTCGGCACGTTCCGCCCGATCCAGACCGACGACATCGAGGCGCACCAGATCCACCGCGAGCTCTACGAAATTCCCGCCGCCACGCAGCAGGCGCTCTTCGCCCGCCGCGGGCGCCGCCTCGCCGTCGGCACGACCAGCGTGCGCACGATCGAGGATTACCTCCGCAAACACGACGCGCCCACCGGTGCCACCGTGCTGGACGAGGCGGCGTTGTTCCTGCATCCGCCCGCCGAGTTCCGCGGGATCGACGCGTTGATCACGAACTTCCACCAGCCGCGCTCGACGCTGCTCTGCCTCGTCGCCGCGTTCCTCGCCCCCGGCCGCACCGACGGCATCGCCTGGCTGCACGAGCTCTACGCCGAGGCCGTCGCCCACCGGTACCGTTTCTTCAGTTACGGCGACGCCATGCTGATCCTCTGAAGGCAGCGGATCGGGTTCTCGCCTCCGGCTTCACGGCCGCACTGCGCTCTCGCGCATACCTCCGGATCACGGCGCCGGCTTGGCGTTGGCAACAGGATCGTGCTCCAGATCCGCCAACTTGATCTCGCCCGCATCCACCTTCCACATCCGGCCATCATCCGTCACCACGTAGAACGGCAGTCTCTCCTGCAGCGAGAGAAACACATGCGTCTCCACTGGTGTCGCCGACACGATGTGGCTCATCGAGGCCGCCACCATCGCCGATCCCTCCGGCCCACCCGCCCTCCGATCCATCGTGAGGCAGGAACGCCACAGCCGGTCGATCTGGGTCACCTGCTTCCCGTCGGCCGACACGGAGATCCGGTAGTGCCCGCCGATCGGAATCGAGTCGTTCGCATCCTTCGGACGCAACAGATAGACGAGAAATCCCGCCCCCGAAGGATCATCGAGGACGACGAAGTTGTAGCTCCCCCGGCAACGGCACAGGGGCAACTGCTTCTCGGCGAAACCCGCCGTCGCGGTGGCAAATGCCCGCCGGCTCGCCTGCTGGTGCTCCGCCAACTCCCGCTTCTCCGGGATCGAAATCGTCGGCTCACCCTCTTTCGGGAAGCGGACATCGTACGCCGCCTCCTCCCCGTCGCCGGCCTTGCGCACGAAGCGCAGCAGCGGCTCCGCGCCGCTCGTGTCGACCCCCCAGCCGCAGCACTGCTCCTCCGCCATCTTCGCCTGTCCGATCTTGTCGAAAACGGCATCCGTGCCGTGCCAGGCGATCTGGTCGTGCCGGTAGATCTCCCGCCCGAGCCGCCCCAGCGTCGCGAGGTCGAACTCCCGGATCGGCGGCAACGGTTCCTCTTCCGCCGGCCCGGGCGCCGGCGCCGCCACCGCCGGGGCCTGCGCCCCGCCCGCAGCACTCGGGATCGCACCAGCGGGCACAGCCGCGACAAGAAGCAAAGGCAACAGGTGGTAGGGCGACGACATGGGAAGGGTAAGGTTCCGGTCCGACGAGGGGTGATTGTCCGCGCCCGATCAGGACCTGCGCTGAATGCGCAGGCAACCAAAGATCGACGACACACCCTACTCCGGCACCGCGCGCACCTCGACCAGCCGGTCCGGGGCGAAGAGCAGGTGCGCGAGCGCGACCAGCTCGTCGTGGGTGATGGCCTTCAGGATCCGCTTCTGCTCCCCCTGTCCCTCGGCGAACTGCGGTTTGCTCTGCGCCTCGGACAGCGCCGTCACCCACCAGACATTGCTGGTGGCATTGTCCTCGGCCTGCCGCACCAGCGGCAGCCGCGCGCGCTCGAGTTCCTCCTCGGAGATGCCATTGCCCATCAGGTCGGCCACCACGGCCTTCGCCGCCTCGGACACCCGCTCGAGCTGCCGCGGCGCCGTCTCGATCCGGCAGCGCAGGAACAGCATCGCCGGCGCCAGCGCCCGCTCCGACATCAGCCCGACCACCGGCGTGTAGGTCTTGCCCATCTCCCGCCGCAACCGCACGCGGATCCGATCCTCGAGCACGCTGGCGAGCAGCCGCATGCGGCAGTCGTCCTCCTGGCCCACGACATCGGGCAGCCGCCACGCCAACGCCACCGTGCCGACGGAGCGCCGGCCCTTGAACGGGACCTCCAGCCGCTGCGGCGCGGCGCCCGGGTTGAACAGCCGCCGGTCCGCCATCGGATCCACGGTCGACCGCAGCGGCAGCGCCCCGAGCGTCCGGCCCACGATCTCCTTCACCTCCTCGAACCCGATGTCGCCCACGACGGTGATCTCCAGCGGCGAGTTGCGCAGCTGCGGCTCGATCCAGCGCCGCAGGTCCTCGAAGGTCAGGCGTTCGGTGTCCGCGCGCCGCGGCCGGGTGAGCGCGTGGTGTCCGCCAAACAGATACTCGCGGAGCCGGTCCTCGGCGACGCCGGCCGACCGGCGGTCGTACCGGGTCAGCTGCTCGTCGATGAACGCCCGGGCATGCGCCTCGCCGCTGAGCCGGAACGCCGGCTGCGCCAGCCGGGCCGCGAACAGCCGCAGCGCGGTGTCCAGGCCGGCCGATGGACAGTTGGCCGAGAGGCCGAACCGGTCGGCGCCGAAACCGAAGGTGGTCGTGACCTCCGCGCGGTTCACGATCTCGCGCTCCTGTTCGAAGGTCAGGCCGCCGAGCCCGCCGTAGCACAGCGCGGCCACGCTGAAGGCCAGCCCCTCGCGTCCGGGCTCGGTGCCGATCAGGCCGTGGCCGAAGCCCACGCGCACCCGCACCCGGCCCTGCTCGAAGGCGGTCTGCTTGAAGTTCAGCAGCACGCCGTTGTCGAAGCGCACCAGCCGGCAGTCCAGCGCCGGGTTGCGGTCCTCCGCCGCCACGTGGCCGGGCGAGCCGAAACTCTCGGGCAGCTGGGCCGCGACGGTCGCGGTCTCGGGCCGATAGGCCTCGAACCGGCCCGCCCGCGCGTCCTTGATCGCGGCGCGGACCTTGTCCATGCCGGGGGTTTCCCGGCTCACCGGCCCGGCCAGCACGAGTTGGGTGTATTCCTCGGGCCACAACCGCGCCGCGGCGGCGCGACAATCCTCGGACGTGATGCCGCGGAGCGTCTCCTCCAGCCAACGCCGCTCCTCGGCCGCCGAGGGGAACACCAAGCCGAGCCCGGTCGCGTGCGCCAGCGCCAGCGCGACTTCGGCGGAGGGCCGGTTGGCGGCATCGCGCTCCGCCCAGCGGGCCTTGTTGAGCCGGGCCTCCGCGGTCTCCGCGAGCTCGACTGCCGCAAACCCCAACTTCGCCGCCCGCCGCGCCTCGGTCGCGAGCGCCACCGCGGCGTCCGCCCAGTCCGCGGGGGCCGTGCGCATCCGCACGATCGGCACGCTCCAGCCGGGAATCTCGTGGCTGACCAGGCCGTCGACCTCGGCGATGACGCGGCTGGTGCGGCTCAGCCGGCGCTCGATCATCGTGATCGCCAGGCTCTCCGCCAACTCCCGGCGGCGGCGCTCGGCCGTGTCCCCGGGCGGCCGCGGCACCGCCGCGGCGAGCGTGAGGATCTGCACCGGCGACTGGGGGTCGGTCGCGGCGAGGATGCGGTCGCGGCCCGGCGCCTTCGGGACCAGCGGTGGTTTCGGGGCCGGCGCCTCGCCGCGGCCGGCGAGCGGGCCAAACTCCGCCCGGATCCGGCCGGCGAGCTCCTCCGGGTTGATCACCCCCGCCACGGCGAGAACCATGTGCTCCGGGCGGTACCAGCGGTCGTAGAAGGCCCGGAGCCGCTCCGGGCTCGCGCGCCGGAGCGAGCGGTCGGTACCGAGCTGCGAGCGCGCCACGGGCGTGCCCGCGAAAACCGCGGCCCTCTCCCGGT
>JAEXPG010000482.1 GCA_023447015.1 Verrucomicrobiota bacterium | reverse complement strand
CACTGGTAAACCGCCCCCGCTCTTGACAGTCAAGCAGCGTGCAACGCGTCACCATGGCCATGTTGGCGCGCGAGCTCGGGGTTTCGAAGAACACGGTTTCGCTCGCGCTCCGCCCCGATCCGCAGATTCCCGCGGCGACGCGCGAGCGTGTGCAGGCGGCGGCGAAACGGCTCGGCTACGCGCTGCACCCGGTCGTCTCGCACCTGATGGCGCAGCTGCGCCAGAGCCACACCGGCACGCCCCACCACACCCTGGCGCTGCTCAACGCCAACCGCGACCGCGACGCCCTCCGCAGCCACCCGACGCTGCCGCCCTATGTCGAGGGCGTGAAGCGCCGCGCCGCGCAGCAGGGGTACGGGGTGGACACGTTCTGGCTGCACGATCCGCAGCTCGACGGACCGCGCCTCAACCGGATCCTGCGTGCCCGCGGTATCCGTGGTTTGGTGGTGGTCGGCATGATGGACGAGAACCGCCTGCCCGAGCGCTTCGCGGCGACCTGGCAGCGGCATGCCTGTGTCGTCACGGGGGTCCGGACGCACGAGCCGACGCTCTCGTTCTGCTGCGTGGACCACCATGCGCTGGTGCTGCAGGCGGTCGAGCGTGTGCTCGCGCTCGGCTACCGGCGGCCCGGGCTGGTGATCGACGGACAGATCGACCGGCTGGTCGAGGGCCGGTTCAGCGCGGGCATGTGGGTGGGACAGCAGGCGCTGCCCGAGGCGCAGCGCGTGGAGCCGTTCTACGATGTCGAGGCGGCGCGGGCGGATTCGGAGCTGTTCTACCGGTGGCTCGACCGCGAGAAGCCGGACGTGGTCTTCACGCTCTACAACGTCGTGCGCCGCTGGGCGGAGGCGCGCGGCCTGCGGGTGCCGCGCGAGCTCGGACTGGTGCAGCTCGAGCGTCGGAGCGACCCGCTGGACTGGGCCGGCATGGACCAGCACAACGACCGCACCGGCGAGGCGGCCGTGGACATGGTGATCTCGCTCCTGCACCGCCAGGAACTCGGCGTGCCCGAGTATCCCCGCGCGACGCTGGTCGGCGCGAGCTGGGTCGACGGCGCCACGGTGCGGCGACACTGACGGTCGCGGGCGGGAGGACGGACGGAGGAGGGCGGCGGAGGACGGAAGACGGAAGACGGAGGACGGAAGACGGAGGACGGAAGACGGAAGACGGAGGACAGAGGACAGAGGACTGAGGACGGAAGACGGAGGACAGTGGACAGTGGACGGGGCGACGTTGGGGGATGGGTTTGTCCACGTCCACCGGGGCTTCCCTTGTTGGGGACAGGCGGGTGGCGTTATCGCTTGGGTCCTCCCGGAGCGGATTCCCCCCTGCGCTGCGCGGAGTCCCGTCGCTTTCTCACCCCGCCTCCAGCCGCCCGAACATGTTGCGCGCCCAGCTTCTCGCCCTCGCCGCCCAAGGCCACCGCGTGCCCATCGCGGCGGATCTGGTGCTCCACCAAGGCGACGACGCCGAGGCGATCCTGCGCGACGGGCCGCGGCTCGGCGCGGTGGTGGCGGCGGCAGCGGCGCGGTTCCGGACACCGCTGGCGTTTCCGCTCATGGACCTGCGGCTGGAGAAGGCGGAGCTGCTCCGGTTCTTCGGCGTGCCCGCGGCGGAGGTGGAGAAATTCCATTTCGCGACCGCACCCGCGGCGGACGTGCGCGCGGCCTACGCCCGGCATGTCCGGGAAGTGGAGCCGAGCGCCCGGGTGGCGGCCAACCTCGGGGCGCTGCGCCATGTCGCGCAGCAGCCCGGCCTGCTGCCGATCGGGATGTGCATCGGGCCGTTTTCGCTCACGACGAAACTCATGGCCGACCCGATCACGCCGGTGTGCCTGGCCGGCTCGGGCATCGCCGCCGAGGAGGATGGCGACGTGGCGCTGCTCGAGGCCTGCCTCGAGCTGAGCCTGGCCTGTGTGCTGCGGCAGGTGGAGCGCGCGCTCGACGCCGGTGCCCGGGCGGTGTTCGTCGCCGAGCCGGCGGCCAACCAAGTGTATTTCTCTCCGCTGCAGCTCGCCGGCGGCAGCGACATCTTCGAGCGGTGCGTGCTCGCGCCGAACCGTCGCGTGGCCGAGCTGCTCGACAGCCGCGGGGCCGACCTGCTCTTCCACTGTTGCGGCGAGATCACCACGGCGATGCTCGACGGCTTCTGCTCGTTGCGCCCCAGCCTGCTCAGCCTCGGCAGCTCGCGCCGGCTGTGGGAGGACGCTGCGCGCACCTCGCGCGACACCGTGCTCTACGGCAACCTGCCGTCGAAGATGTTCTATTCGGACGAGAGCATGCCGCTCGCCGTCGTGGGCGCGCGGGCGGAGGACCTCGCGGCGCGCATGGCCGGCTGCGGGCATCCGTTCATCCTCGGCACCGAGTGCGACACGCTCCACGTGCCCGAACACGCCGCCACGATCCGCGCCAAGGTCGACCGCCTCCTCGGTCGGGCGTGACCGCGCGCCGTTCTGCCGTCTTGCCCCGGTGTTTCCCCTTTCTCCACCATCCACTTCCCATCCCATGAGCGAACTCGTCGAAAAGATCACCGTCTGCATCGAACGCGGCAAAGTGAACCTGGCTTCGCCCTATCCCAAGGACCTGAAGGGGCAGGAGGGCGCGGACGAGCTTGCCCGGCAGGCCATCGCGGCGGGCGTGGGCCCCGACACGATCCTGGCCGCCTGCAACGACGGCATGCAGCGCATCGGCGCGAAGTTCGGCCGCGGCGAGGCGTTCGTGCCCGAGTTGCTCATGGCCGCGAAGGCGATGAACGCCGTGATGGCGCACCTGAAGCCGTTCTTCGCGGCCGGCACGGTGAAGCCGAAGGGCAAGTTCGTCCTCGGCACGGTCGCGGGCGACCTGCACGACATCGGCAAGAATCTCGTGTCGATGGTGGTGGCCGGCAACGGCTGGGAGGTCGTCGACCTCGGCGTCGACGTGAAGCCGGCGAAGTTTGTCGACGCCGTGCGGGCGAACCCCGGCTGCGTGGTCGGCTTGAGCGCGCTGCTCACCACCACGATGGGCAACATGGCCGCCACAGTGAAGGAGCTCAAAGCGCAGTTCCCGAACACGGTGATCATCGTCGGCGGCGCGCCGCGCACGGCCGAGGCCGCCGCGCAGATGGGCGCCGACGGCTACGCACACGACCCGCAGGGCGCCGCCGCCTTCCTCGGCAAATTCGCCGCGGCGGCGTGAGCGCCACCCGCGACGCGAGTGCCCCGACTTCCGGAACGTGGAACCACTAATGCACACTAATGGGCACTGATCCCGAAGGCGGACGGTGCTCGTATTCTCCCACTCCTGCTTCTGCTCTCCGGAATTTCGAACCGCTAATGAACGCTGATCTCCGCTAATCAGAACAATCGCCCGCCTTCGGATTAGCGTCCATCAGCGTGGATTAGCGGTTTCTCCTCTCTGGCCATTAGTGCCAACTAGTGTGCATCGTTGGTTCACTCCTCGGCTTTCGCTTTCTTGATTCTGTCACCATGAAATCCCTTCTTGAAGCTCTCCGCCGCGGCCGGCCGCTCG
Source organism: Verrucomicrobiota bacterium (assembly GCA_023447015.1). Classification (GTDB taxonomy): domain Bacteria; phylum Verrucomicrobiota; class Verrucomicrobiia; order Opitutales; family Opitutaceae; genus CAJCBL01. The sequence continues at coordinate 747 of JAEXPG010000482.1, read as the reverse complement.
TCTCCGACGGCGCCTGGGGCACCTTCCTCTACCAGCGCGGTCTCCAGCCCGGCGAGTGTCCCGAGCTGTGGAACGTCACCCATCGCTCCGACGTCGCCGCGATTGCGGAGAGCTACATCTCCGCCGGGGCGGACATGATCCTCACCAACAGTTTCGGCGGCAGCCCGCACAAGCTCGCCGCCTTCGGTCTCGCCGACCGCGCGGCGGAGCTCAACGAGGCGGCCGCCTCCATCTCCCGCGCCGCGGCCGGCGCCGACCGTTTCGTGCTCGGCTCGATGGGGCCCACCGGCGTGATGCTCATGATGGGCGAGGTGGAGCCGGAGACGCTGGCCGAGGGTTTCGCGCTCCAGGCGGCGGCGCTGAAGAAGGGCGGAGTCGACGGGCTCTGCCTGGAGACGTTCTCCGCGCTCGACGAAGCCTGTCTCGCGATCCGCGCCGCCAAGGCGGTGACCGGGCTGGAGGTCGCCTGCACGTTCACCTTCGAGAAGACTCCCGCCGGCGAGTTCCGCACGATGATGGGCGTGTCGCCGGAGGAGATGACCGAGGCCGTGAAGGAGGCCGGGGCCGACATCATCGGCACGAACTGCGGCAACGGCTTCGAGCAGATGATCGAGATCGTCCGCGCGATCCGCCGCGTGGATGCGACGACGCCGGTGCTCGTCCACGCCAACGCGGGCAAGCCCCAGTATGTCGACGGCAAGACCGTCTTTCCGGAGACGCCCGAGATGATGGTGGCGCACCTCGACG
>JAEXPG010000456.1 GCA_023447015.1 Verrucomicrobiota bacterium | reverse complement strand
GAGCTCGCCGAAACAGGTCCGGGCCATGTCGAGTTCGATGTCGATGCTTTGCATGGAAGGAAAAATTGGTTGCTGGTCGTATCGGTGCGGCCCCCGGGCGATTGAGGCGGTTGCGTAAAAATGAGGGAAAACTCCCGGTTGACCCGGACTCGCACCCGCGCGCGGTCTCCTCTGCCGGCAGAAAAGAAGAAGGCCGCCCCCAATGGGGCGGCCTTCTGGTGAGAGACTTCTCGGGGTAACTAATCTCGGTGGCGAGCAGGCTGGAAGTTTGATCGAGCGGTGGTCTCCGGGAGCCGTAGATGTGGCCCTCTTGGTGGGGTGGGTAATGGAGCCGCTTTCAGGTTTCCTTTCCAGTGTTTGTCGCCGAGGTCTTCTGCAGTCCGGGAGGTTGCTCCCGCGGAGAAATATCGGCCGCTCCGCGGGAAAGTAAACCGCGGCGGCACAAAAAAATCAGCGCGCTTCCTTCGGGGCGATCGCACGGACAGGGTGTTCACCCCGGGGCAGCGCGAGCAGGTCGTAGTCGCGGACGCCGTCGACCGCCACGGAGGCGAACTCCCCGACCGGGAGTGTCTTAGAAACGAATACGCGGCCGTCGATGTCGGGAGCGTCGCCGGCCGCGCGGGCGACACCGGGCTGCTCGACGAGGACGCGCAGCGTCCGGCCGATCTGGCTGCGACCCACCTCGTGGGCGATCTCGCGCTGGAGGGCCATCGCGGCGTGCCAACGCTGATCCTTCACCTTCTCGGGGAGCTGCCCGGGAAGCTTCGCGGCGCGCGTGCCCTCCTCCTGGGAGTAGCGGAAGACGCCGAGGCGATCGAAACGGGTTTCCCGGATGAACTCCAGCAGCTCCGCGAAGTCAGCCTCGGTCTCGCCGGGGAATCCGACGATGAATGTCGTGCGGAGGGTGACGCCGGGGATGCCTGCGCGGATGGCTCGGACGAGGTCGCGAATGTGCTTTGAGGATGTTTCCCGCTGCATCTCCCCGAGCATATGGTCGGAGATGTGCTGGAGCGGGATGTCGATATACCGGGCGACCTTCGGGCACTCCGCGATCGTGCGGATGAGCTCCTCGCTCCAATGGGCCGGATGGGTATAGAGCAGCCGGATCCAGAAATCGCCCTCGATCGCGTTGAGCTCGCGGAGGAGCAATGCGAGCGTGTCGCCCCGGGTGGAGTCGACCTTGGCGCGCGGGCCGGCCTTCTCCGCCCAGCGATCCATCCCGAAGTAGGTCGTGTCCTGGGAGATCAGATTCAGCTCCTTGACGCCCTCGGCGACGAGCTGCCGCGCTTCGCGCACCACGGAATCGATCGTGCGGCTGCGGTGGCGGCCCCGGATCTGCGGGATGATGCAGAAGGTGCAGGGGTGGTTGCACCCCTCGGCGATCTTGAGGTAGGCCGTGTGCTTCGGGGTGAGGCGGAAACGCGGGGTGTCGAAATCGGGGATGAACGTGGAGCGGCGGCTGACGTCGGTGAGCGGCAGTTCCCCCGCGGCCCGTTTGTGCGCGCAGAGTTGGTCGATGATCGGCGCGACCTTGGTGACCTGGTCGAGACCGATGAAAGCGTCGACCTCGGGCATCTCGCCCGGCAGCTCCTTGGCGAACCGCTGGGCCATGCATCCCGCGACGATGAGCTTCTGGTCGCGGCGGCGCTTGCGCAGGCCGCGCTGCTCGTTGGCTTCGAGGATCGCCTGGATGCTCTCCTCCTTGGCCGAGTTGATGAACGAGCAGGTGTTGACGATGACGACGTCGGCCTTCTCCGCCTCGGGGATGACCTGCATGCCGGCGGCGAGCAGGTGTCCGACGATGATCTCGGAGTCGACGAGGTTCTTGGCGCAGCCAAGTGATATCAGGCTGACGGTGATCATCGTCAGGAGTGGAACGGTGGTGGGTGTGGGTCCGGCCCGGTGCGGCGTCGCGAAGGGTAGGGCGACGTCCGGAGCGGGCAGCCGGTCCAGATGCGAGAAACCGCGCCCGAGGGCGCGGTCACCTCACTTCTTCGAGGAACGCTGCTGCTTCTTGGCGGCTTCCTTCTTGCGTTTCAGGTAGGCCTTGCGGCGGGCGCGTTTGACGACGGGACGGAGTTGTTGGCTCATGGTGTTGGTGGATGAAAAGGGCCGAGCTTCCGGCCGGCCGGAGGTGAGTCAAGACGGGATTCCTCGGCAGGGGAGCTCGCGTCCCCGAGAAGGGGGATGTTCCGGGCGGTGTCACCGTCCGGCGTGGGTCTCCGGATGCATATTGGCGGGCTCGGCTCGGTTTCTACGGTGTAAACTGGGCATCTATCATCTCCGGATATCCTCTATAGGGTTTGATATCTGGGTGGGTTCGACGATGATCCGGGGCACACCATGGCTCAAGATACCATCAAGAAGATCGCAGAATATAAAACACGGCTCGCGGACCTTGAACGCGAACTGTTCGCCCAGCTGGCCAAGTTGCCGGCGCAGTACGGCTTCGCCTCGGCGGAGGAGTTCATTGCCGCGTTCCGGAAGTCGGTCGCGGGCAAGCCCGGCCGCAAGCCCGGCAAGGCCGCGAAGGCCTCCTCGGCCGTGAAGGCGAAGGCCGGACGCAAACCGCGGGTGAAGATCACCGCGGAGATCGTTGCGCAGGTGAAGTCGCTCGCCGAGGCCGGGAAGACCGGAAGCGAGATCGCGGATACCACCGGCATCTCTCTGCCGAGCGTGCAGAACATCAAGAAGAAGCTCGGGCTGGTCTCGAAGCGCTGAGCACTCCGAACCCGCCAGGGAGTCGCCTCCGCCCTGCCGGCGGGGGCTTTTTTGTTGTTCCAGTGCGGCGGATGCGGAAACTTCGCCCACCCCAATGGAGAGCCCCTATATCCAGGCAAACACCAACGGGCGTTTGCACGACGCCCGCGAGCCCAGCCTGCCGGCCAACGACCGGGGATTTCTCTATGGGGACAGCGTCTACGAGGTGTGGCGCAGTTACGCGGACGCGATCTTTGCCTTCGACGAGCATTGGTTGCGGCTGGAACGGTCGGCGCGGGCCTTGGGGATTCCATTGCCGCTGGGGCGGTCGGAGTTGATCGAGCAGCTTCGGCGGACGGCATCGGCGTTTGTGGCGCACACCGGCCATGTGGGACCGTTGCATATCCGCGCCCAGTTTTCCCGTGGCGCGGGAGTGTTGGGATTGGATCCCGCCTTGGCCGAGGCGCCGATGTATGTCGTGCTCGTGCAGCGCCTGCGCGGCCTCGCGGTGGAGAAGCTGCGGGCCGGCTATGAACTGACCGTCGCCCGCGACACCCGGCGAACTCCGCGCGACTCGCTCGACCCGGCATGGAAGACCGGGAACTATCTCAACAACCTTCTCTGTTTGCGCGAGGCGCGGCAGCGGGGCGCGGACGACGTGCTCATCCTCAACCACGCCGGGCGGATCACCGAGTCCTCGGTGGCCAGCGTCTTCTTCGTTCGCAAGCACGCGATCGTCACTCCGCCGCTGGCGGACGGTCTGCTGGGCGGGATCACCCGCGGTTTGCTGCTCGACCGTATTGCGGAGCGCATCGGGGTGGTGGCGCTGGAAGAGTCGGTCGCGCCCGGCGACCTTCGCTTCTTCGACGGCTGTCTCCTGGCCTCGACGACCAACGACCTCGTGCCGGTGGCCCGGATCGATGGGCAAGGCTTTCCCTTGGACGAGTTGGCTCTGGTCTGGAAACTGAAGGCAGCGTTCCAGAACTACGCCTCCGAGTATGCGGCGGCGCATCCGGAGCTGCGCATCGACGGTTGGTCCCGCTGAGGGGTGCGGCGCGGAGCCGACCATCGGGTTTCTTGGCTCTTTCCAGATCGGTGCGCGGAGGTCCTGTTCATCGTTCCGGTATCCTCCGGGCGGTGTGCGGCGGCGGTTGCTCCGGCACGGGAGATTCCCCACGCTGCGGCCATGCTCAACGTTCATCACCTCGAACTGTTCTACCATGTGGCGCGCGCGGGCGGGATCAGTCGCGCAGTGAAACGGATCCCGTACGGCATCCAGCAACCGGCGGTGAGCGGGCAGATCGCCCAACTGGAGCGGGATCTCGGAGTCCGGTTGTTCGAGCGCAGCCCGTTCAAGCTCACTCCTGCGGGGGCGGACCTGTTCGGGTTCGTGGAGCCCTTCTTCAGTGGGCTGGCCTCGATCGAGGCGAGATTGCGGGAGGCTTCGGCGCCGGTGTTGCGCATCGGCGCGGCGGAGCTCGCGCAGCGCTACCATCTCCCGGGCGTGCTGGAGAAGATGCGCAAACGTGAGCCGAGGCTGCGGCTGACCCTGCGTTCGGGGGTCCAGGGCGAGATGGAGACCTGGCTCGGGGAGCGGAGCATCGATGTGGCGGTGACTCCGCTGGACCGGAAACCTCCGCGCCGGGTTCGCGCACTATCGTTGATGCGTGTCCCCCTTGTTCTGCAGGTGCCGAAGAAGTCCGCTCTGAAGTCGATCGATGAGATCCTGAAGCCGGGGAAGGTGACGCTTCCGTTGATCGCGCTGCCGGAAACCGAGAGCGTGGTGCGTCGCTTTCGGCGTGGCCTGCAACGTCGCGGGGTCCAGTGGCCGACCGCGATCGAGGCAAGTTCGTTGGAGGCCATCACCGCCTATGTGGCCGGGGATGGCGGAATCGGACTGAACGTCGATCTCCCCGAGGTCGTGAAGCATCCGCGGGTGAGGGTGCTTGCGCTCGAGGGCTTTGATCCCTTGGAGGTCGCCGCGCTTTGGTTGGGTGAGCCCGCGCCGCTGGCTGCGGAGTTTCTCGCTGAGGCGCGCGCCTATGTGTGCCGGACTTGGCCGCAATGGGCGTCCGTCGGACGCTGAGTGCGCCGCGCGGACGCCGGACTGGGTTCGGCTGTTGGTCGAAGGCTGTGCCTATTGGGGCGGTAGTTCGCGGGACGTGCGGAGCCACGGCAGGCCGAGGGCGGCGCGGTCGAGGCGGCGGGCGAGCTCGAGCAGCGCGGCGCGGACGCGGAAGTACTCCGAGGGGCGGTTGCGGGCGTGCCAGAGCGCGGAGACGTCGGACTCGAAACGGCGAAGGTCGTTGGCAACAGCGGCAGCGTCGAGGCCGCGTGGTACCTTGCGCTTCTTGGCGAAGCAGACGAGCAGGCCGCCGAGCGCCTGCATGAGCGACTGGCCGCGGGCGCCGACGAGCGCCTCGCGCAACGCGAGCGGGTCCTGTGGCTGTGCGGCGGCAGCGACCTTGGCGAGCTGGGCGCGGAGCTTCTCGATCTTCTCGTGGGCCGCGAAGGCGGCCTCCGGATCCAGATTCAGGATGCCGACGGGGAGACCGGTGGCGGCGTCCCACCAGTCGGAGGGGCGGTGCGGCGTGGGGTCGAACCACAGCACGAGCTGCTTCCATGGGACGACGGCGGCGCTGCCGATCTCGCGCAGGAGCTTCGTGTACGACTGCGAGGCGTCGCCGATCTCAAGGGTGTTGAAGGCGGTATCGAACGCGGCGGCGGTGGTGGCCTTGGTGTTCCACGACGCGGCGGCGCCGAGGAGGAGGCCGTGGTGGCTGTTGCCGAGGAAGTTGATGTGACCGCGGTCGCCCCAGTCGGTGTTGAGGAAGCCGGCGGCGCCGGTCTTCCGGCCGCGTTGCGCGAAGCCGAGGATGTTGGCGGTGGCGGTGTCGAGGTCGTTCACCCAACGGTCCCAGCCGCAGCAGCCGGGGCAGACGTAGAACGCGCGGCCGGCCTTCTTGAAGAGCGCGCTCTTGGTGTCGTGGAGGGCGGCGGAGTAGTCCCAGTCGAGCGCGATGGAGTCGGCGGGGACCTCGCGGACGAGCTCGGGGTGGTTTCCGACGATGTCGCCCCAGAAC
>JAEXPG010000420.1 GCA_023447015.1 Verrucomicrobiota bacterium | reverse complement strand
GCGGAACACCAGACTGTCGCCGTTCCGCCGAAGCTGGGGCAACTGCGACGGCGTCGCCGCGGCGGCGGGCGCGAGGCCAAGGGCGAACTTGAGAAGATTGGGCACCCCATCGCCGGACGGGGCGTCGAGCGGTCCGCGTTCGGCGGCGTCCGGTATCGCCAACGCCCAGGTGCCGAAGGTCGGCGACGCCGCGGGGTTGACCGTGAGGTGCACCGGGGCGGACTCGACCAGGCCGTTCGCACTCGCCACGGTCACCCGCAGCACCTGTCCGCTGTCGGCCAAGGTCGGCGCGGCAATCGTGTACGTCGGGCCCGTCGCTCCGATCACCGGCTCGGCACCACGCCACCACTGGTACGCCAGCGGGGTCGAGCCGCCCGCCACCACGGTGAACACCGCCGGCTGCCCCACCAACACCGTCACAGAGGCGGGCGGGACCGAGATCGCCGGAGCCGCCGTCACGAGCGGCATGCCCCCGGCGGCGACGAGGAGAACCCCGAGGCGACGACAAACAGCGTTGCGGATACCGGAAGCGGCAAAACGGTGGAAGCGCATGACGGGAACGGGTTGGAGGGTTGGCGGATGCCGTGCAGCCGGACGGCTCGCACGGGTGTTGAGAAACCGTCCAGCTACTCGCACCACGGGCCCGACGGAACAAGGCGGTAGAGACTCGCCCCCACAAATCACGGACCTTTGACCCCACACGGGGCTGTAAGCCGCTTGTGAAATCGGCGTGCCGGTCTGCAAAGCCGTACGCCCTTCTCAAGTTCATCCCGCTTCGACCGATGCCTTCCTCGCCGATGGGAGCCCCCCGCCCCCACCAGCTGCGGGCCACGTCATTTTCCACACGCCCAAAGAGCGTCAGTGTCCGTCTCCCCATTCCATGAATGCAGTCGCCGGTCATCTTCGCCTCCTGCTGGTGGCGGCCGAGTCAGAATCCATTCGCGGCCTCGCCCGTGACCTCTTCCTCCTCGACGAACACATCGAGACCTCGTACCGCGGCGATGTCTCCAGCGCCATGGCCCTGCTCGAAGCCGAGACCTACGACGCCGTCGCCGTCGACCTGCGCATGCCCGGCGACATCACGGCGTTCCTGACCTCCATCAGCCACCGGTTCCCCCGCCTCATCCGGCTGGTCGTCGCCGACAACCCCGGCGACCTCATCTTCGCCCACGCCGCACACCTCGCGCATTGCCTGCTGCCCCGCCCCTGCGACGCCGGGACGATGTTCGAGGCGATCCAGGACACGATCGCCACCAGCCGCCGGATGCGCGACCCGGCCCTCAGCGCCGCGGTCGCCGGCATCCTCGCGCTCCCCGAATCCCCCGCGATGCGCCGTGAGCTCCTGAGCCTGCTCTCCGACGACGAGACCACGGTCGAGCAACTCGAGGAGGCGGTGCAGAAGAACCCCGCCATTTCCGCCAAACTGCTCCAGATCGCCAACTCCGCCTACTACGGCGCGCGCGGTTCGGTCACTTCCATCGGGGAAGCGGTCTCCATGCTCGGACTCGACACCGTGCGCGGCATCGTCACCTCGGCCCATCTCTTCGACGCAATGCCCGCCGCGGGCATCAAGGATCTGCCGATCTCGGAGCTCTGGCACCATTGCGTCACCACCGCCGTCATGGTCCGCCGGATCGCCTGGCATGTGCGCGCAACCACCCACGTCAACCGCGCCGCCTTCACCGCCGCGCTGCTTCACGACGTGGGCAAGGTCGTCATGGCGATCGCCCATGGGGACGACTACACCGACCTGCGTCGCCACCCGGAGATACCGCAACGCCCGTTCTGGCAGGAGGAGGAGCGTCGGTTCGGCCACCACCACGGCTCCGCGGGAGCCCTCCTTCTGGAGCTGTGGGGCCTGCCCAGCGTCGTCGTCGAAGCCGTCTCGCTCCACCACACGCCGCATCGCACCCGCGAGACCGCCCTCTCGCCGCTCGCCCTGGTCCACATCGCCAACGCCCTCGTGCACAGCGAGAATCCGTCGCAGCTTTTCGAGGCCAAACTCGACTCGAGTTATCTCCAGCGGCTCCTCCTTCCCGCCAAGCTCGACCTCTGGCAGACTGCGCTCACCGCCGAGGACTGAGGTCCCCGGAGCACCGGAGAAACGCGTTGACCCGCCGACCGCGCCCCGCGGAATGCCGGCGTGGCCCAACCAAATCCCGACACCACCGGCACCACTGTCGACTGGGGACGCACCCGCTACCGCGAGGCGTGGCAACGCCAGGATGAGCTCGTCGCCGCCCGCATCGCCGGCACGGCGCCGGACACGCTCGTCTTCACCGAACACGAGCCCGTCTTCACCCTCGGGATGCGCACCGGTTCGGAACGGAACCTCGTCTGGACTCCGCCGCAGCTGGCCGCCCAGGGCATCGAGGTCGTGCCCACCAACCGCGGCGGCGACATCACCTACCACGGCCCGGGCCAGATCGTCGGCTATCCGATCGTGAGTCTCGAGCCGCGCCGGGATCTCCATGCCTACCTCCGGTTTCTGGAGCAGGTGCTCATCGACACGGTCGCCCGGCACGGCCTCGTCGCCACCCGCCGCGAGGGCAAGACCGGCATCTGGCTCGGCACCCGCAAGATCGCCGCGATCGGCGTCGCGGTGAAACGCTGGGTCGCCCACCACGGTTTCGCGCTCAACGTCACCACCAACCTCGGCCACTTCGGCGGCATCGTCCCCTGCGGGATCACCGACGGCACCGTCACCTCGCTGGCCGCCGAGCTCGGCCCCCGCTGCCCCTCGATCGAGCAGGTGCGCGCCGACCTCGCGACCGAGTTCTGGCGCCGCTGGCCGCGCTTCCTGGCGGGCGCGGAGTAGCAGCCCGCCGCGCGCCGCCCCGGCGCCGAGGCGGAGGAAACATCCGCTCATTTTCCGCAACGCGCGCGAGTCCGCCGCTCATAACCTCCGCCCGCGCCAACATCCGGATTGAATTTTGGCGCCGTTCCCGGAACGTCGCGCCACCGATGGTCACGCGTAAACCAGACTGGCTCCGCGCCAAGCTCCCCTCCGGTCCCGAGTACGGTGCCGTGCGCCGCCTCGTGGAAGGCAGCCTCCTCCACACCGTCTGCCAGAGCGCCCAGTGTCCCAACATCGGCGAGTGCTGGTCCCGCGGCACCGCCACCGTCATGATCCTCGGCAACATCTGCACGCGCTCGTGCAACTTCTGCGCGATCCAGACCGGTCGCCCGGCCGCCCCCGACCTCGGCGAGCCCGCCCGCGTGGCCGAGGCCGTGGCGACGATGCGGCTGCGCCATTGCGTGCTCACCTCCGTCGCCCGCGACGACCTGCCCGACGGCGGGGCAGCCGCCTGGGCCGCCACCATCCGTGCGGTCAAACACCGCAACCCCACCTGCGCCGTCGAGGGGCTGATCTCCGATCTCAAGGGCCGGCTCACGGACCTCGACACGATCCTCGACGCCAAGCCCGACATCCTGAACCACAACGTCGAGACGGTGGAGAGGCTGCAGAAGCCCGTCCGCGTGCAGGCCCGCTACGACCGCAGCCTCAGCATCCTTCGCCACGCCAAGAGCCGCGGGTTCACGACCAAGAGCGGCCTCATGCTCGGCGTGGGCGAACGCCGGGACGAGATCGAGCAGACCCTGCGCGACATGCGGGCCGCGGGCATCGACGTGCTCACCCTCGGCCAGTACCTTCAGCCCACCCCGCAGCACCTCGCCATCGACCGCTGGGTCACTCCCGACGAGTTTGCCGAGTGGAAACAGTTCGGCCTCTCGATCGGCTTCGGCGTCGTCGAATCCGGCCCGCTGGTGCGTTCGTCCTACCATGCCGACGAGCAGTCCTCCCGCTACACCGGCGCCGAGGCGCTCCACACCGCCGGCGCGCCGGCCGCCGTGTCCGGGATCTAGCCGCCCCGGGCGCCGTGCGAGACGCTGCGGCGGCGAAGCCAAGAGAGCGAAGGTGAGCCGAGGCCCTTCCTGTCCCTGACGCCACGCGCCCACACCGCGGCGCGCAGCGCCCTTCGGTTGCACGGCCCGCCGCGTGTTGCGCCAATCCAGTATCCCATTTCCCCAAACCGGTTGCGGCAGCCGCGGGCGCGGACAGCATTGGGCCGTCCGCTCGATGTGGCGCACCATCTCCGGTGCCCGGCGCGGATCATCCCCTCCTCCCCATGGCCACCTCATCCCCTCGCCCCAAACACCGCGGCGCCGCGCTCGCGGCCCTTGCCTTATCGTGCCTCGCCACCGCCGCGGAGGCCGCCGACCCGGACCTCGACGCCGCCATCCGCCAACACCGCATGGGCACGATCATCGTCACCGCCGCGCCCGGCACCACCGTCGAGGTCGAGCAGCAGAAGCACGAGTTCTGGTTCGGCGCTGCCCTCGCCAACCAGGCGTTCGACGGCACGATGCCCGCCGCCGATGCGGCCCGGTACAAGGAGACCTTCCTCGCCAACTTCAACTCCGCCGTCACCGAGAACGCCCTGAAGTGGCTCAGCATGGAGCGCGAGCGCGGCAAGGTGAACTACGCCACCGTCGACGCCATCCTCGCCTGGACCGACGCCAACGCCATCCCCCTGCGCGGGCACAACATCTACTGGGGCTTCCACCACTGGGTGCAGCCATGGCTCAAGGCGCTCGACGACGCCACCCTGCGCGCGACGCTCAAGGCCCGCGGCGAGGACATCGGCCGCCGCTACCGCGGCCGCTTCGCCGAGTACGATTTCAACAACGAGATGATCCACGGCAACTTCTACGCCGATCGTCTCGGCACCGGCATCACCCGCGAGATGGCCGACTGGGTGACCGCGCAGGACCCCGGCACCGATCTCTACGTCAACGACTACGACATCCTCACCGGCAAGCGCCTCGACGACTACATCCGCCACATCCGCGAACTCCTTGCCGCGGGCGTGCCGATCAAGGGCATCGGCGTCCAGGGTCACCTCCATGGCGACACGTTCGACCCCGTCGTGCTCAAGCGCTCGCTCGATGAGCTCGCCAAGTTCGGTCTGCCCATCCGCGTGACGGAGTTCAACTTTCCCGGACAGCGCTCCAAGTTCATGGACCATCCGGAACTCAAGATCACGCCCGCGGAGGAGCAGGCCAAGGCCCGCGCGATCGTCGAGTACTACCGCATCTGCTTCGCCCACCCCGGCGTGACCGGCATCCTGATGTGGGGCTTCTGGGAGGGCTCCAACTGGATCCCGCAGTCCTCGCTCTTCAACCGCGACTGGTCGCCCACCCCGGCCGGCCTCGCCTATCGCGATCTCATCTATCGCGAGTGGTGGACCCGCTGGACCGGCAAGGTCGGCCCCGACGGCCGCGTCGAGATTCCCGCCTTCTTCGGCACGCACCGCGTCACCATCGACGGCAAGAGCTCGACCGTCGTCCTCCGCAAGACGGACGGCACCGCCGCGATCCCGGCCCGCTGACACCCGCGACCACCGCCGCCCCTTTCCAGCCCGACGCCCCGACCGGCGTCGGGCTTTTCATGGGCGCCGCGTGTCGCCCACCGCGCCACACCGCCCTCCCGCCAGCCGGGTCGATGTAACATAATAGATTACATTCTCCTCGGAGAGACGCCCAGTGCACGCCACCGCGCGCCACGCCCCGGCACTCAATCCCCTCACGGCACTGCCACGACTGCGGCGGGGCGCCGCACCAGGTCGGCTGCACCATTTCGCATCGCCACCGCCGCCGCGGACCGCAGGATCGCGGCCATGGAAACCCGCGAGGAGATCGTGGAAAACTGGCTGCCCCGCTACACCGGGCTGCCGCTGGAGAAGTTCGGGCATCACATCCTGCTCACCAACTTCCAGCACTATGTGAACCTCTTCGCGAAATGGCACGATGTGCCGGTCGTCGGCACCGACCGCCCCATGGCCAACGCCACCGCCGGCGGGATCACCATCATCAACTTCGGCATGGGCAGCGCCAACGCCGCGACGATCATGGACCTGCTGGGCGCGGTGCACCCGAAATCCTGCCTCTTCCTCGGAAAATGCGGCTGCATCAAGGACAAGCCCGGGCTCGGCGAGCTCATCCTCCCGCTGGCCGGTATCCGCGGCGAAGGCACATCGAACGACTATTTCCCGCCCGAGGTGCCCGCCCTCCCCGCCTTCGCGCTCCAGAAGGTGATCTCCGCCACGGTGCGCGACCACGCCCGCGACTACTGGACGGGCACCGTCTACACGACCAACCGCCGTGTCTGGGAGCACGACGCCCACTTCAAGGAGAACCTCCGGCGCACCCGCTGCATCGCCATCGACATGGAGACGGCGACGCTCTTCACCGTCGGCTTCTTCAACCACATCCCCGCCGGCGCGCTGCTGCTCGTCTCCGACCACCCGATGGTGCCCGAGGGGGTGAAGACCGCCGAGAGCGACCGGAAGTTCGACCAGCACTTCATCGAGGACCACCTGCGGATCGGCATCGAGTCGCTCCAGCACCTGCGCGACGAAGGCGCCGAAGTCCGCCACCTGCGCTTCGAGCGTTGAGGTGCGTTTCCCGGAGCACGACGCCTGATCGGTGCGGCAGTCGTCGGGGATCGCCTCATCGCACTCACAGGATCCGCTCGTCGGTGAGCTTCGCGGCAAGTTCAGGAGCCTCCTGCGCGAGGATCTTCTTCAGCCCGCGCCGCCGGCGCGTCTCGCCGTAGATGAGCAGGGGCGGCCAGATCATCGCGTACACGACGACGCCGATGCGCCCGATGTTCACCAGCGCCTGCCGGTCCTTCACCGCGGCGAGGGCCTCGAGCACGAGCGCGACGCTCGCAAGGCCGAGCACGACCAGCAGGACCATGAACCACCGCGGCGGTCCGCAGAGCCGGCGGTACGCCTCCCAGCGCCGCGCTTCCGTCTCGTCATGCTCGCGCTGCGCCGCCAGCCGGCGCAGAACCTCGTTGGCATCGCTCATGGAGATCAGGTGTCGCCAGTTCTCGGATCACTTCCCGCCGAGGAGATACTCGGGGTTCAACTTCTCCAGCGCCTTGAGCACGAAGCGCCCGTCCTTGCGGATGAGTTTCCCGTCAAACCAGATCTCGCCGCCGCCACACTCGGGCCGCTGGATCGAGACCAGATCCCAGTGCACCTGCGAACGGTTGCCGTTGTCGGCGTCGCCGTAGGCCTGACCGGGCGTGAAGTGGAAGGAGCCGGCGATCTTCTCGTCGAAGAGAATGTCGCGCATCGGCTGCAGGATGTGCGGGTTGAACCCAAGGGCGAACTCGCCCACGTAGCGCGCGCCGGCGTCGGAGTCGAAGATCGCGTTGAGTCGCTTGTTGTCGCCGCTGCAGGTCGCCTCGACGATGCGGCCCTGCTTGAAGACGAGCCGCACGCCGTTGAACTCCACGCCCTGGTAGACGGAGGCGGTGTTGTAGCTGATCTCCCCCTCGACGCTGTCCTTGACCGGACAGGAGAAGACCTCGCCGTCCGGGATGTTGCGCAGGCCGCCGCACGGCACGGCGCCGATGCCCTTGATCGAGAAGCGCAGGTCGGTGCCCGGCCCCTTGATCTCCACGCGGTCGGTGCGCGCCATGAGCTTCTGCAGCGCCGCCATGCCCGGGCGCATGCGCGCGTAGTCGAGCGTGCAGACGCGGAAGTAGAAGTCCTCGAACTGCTCGGTGCTCATGCCCGCCTGCTGGGCCATGGCGGAGGTGGGCCAGCGGAGCACGACCCACTTGGTTTTGTCCACGCGCCAGTTGAGCACCGGGCGCATGAGTCCGTTGACAAGCTTCATGCGGTCGGCCGGCACGTCGGAGGACTCGAAGATGTTCCCGGAACCGCGGAGCGCGATGTAGGCGTCCATGCGTTTCATGCGGAAGAGTTCGGCGTCTGCGCTGGTCCGATACTGCGCCTCCTCGGCCCCGCGCAGCAGCTCCCGGGTGATCCGGGAGTTGTTGAGCTGCACATAGGGCAACGCGCCGCGGGCGCGGGCGGCGCGCACGAGGGCGATGACCATCTCCTCGGGGATGTCGAAGGCGTCGATGAGGACGCGTTCGCCCTTGGCGAGCGAAGTGGAGAAGCCGGTGAGCACGCCGGCCAGTTGCGCAAAGCGGGGATCGTTCATGGC
>JAEXPG010000326.1 GCA_023447015.1 Verrucomicrobiota bacterium | reverse complement strand
ACATGCCGTGGTAGCGCAGGCCGCCGGCGTGGATGCCCTCGGGCACGAAGGTGTTGCCGAGGGTGTACATCTTCATGAGCGGGGTGAGGTGGGCGGTGTCGCCGAAGTCGTAGGTGAACTTGCCCTTGGTGAGCGAGGGGCAGGAGGCCGGCTCGACGGCGAGGACGCGGGTGGAGCGTTCGCCGCGCAGTTTCTTCCCGAGGAAGGGGAAGGAGAGGCCGGCGAAGTTGCTGCCGCCGCCCGCGCAGGCGATGACGACGTCGGGGTAGTCGCCGGCGGCCTCGAGCTGCTTGAGCGCCTCGAGGCCGATGACGGTCTGGTGGAGGGCGACGTGGTTGAGGACGGAGCCGAGCGCGTACTTGGCGTTCGGATCCTGGGCGGCGACCTCGACGGCCTCGGCGATGGCCATGCCCAGCGAGCCGGTGCTGTCGGGATGTTTGGCGAGGACGGCGCGGCCGGCCTCGGTGGTGTTGGAGGGGCTGGCGATCACCTTGCCGCCCCAGGTCTCCATCAGCGCGCGGCGGTAGGGCTTCTGGTGGTAGCTGACCTTCACCATGTAGATGAGGACCTCGATGTCGAAGAACGTGCCGGCGAGGGCCAGCGACGAGCCCCACTGGCCGGCGCCGGTCTCGGTGATGATGCGCTTCACGCCCTCGCGCTTGTTGTAGTAGGCCTGCGGGATGGCGGAGTTGGGCTTGTGGGAGCCGGCGGGGGAGACGCTTTCGTTCTTGAAATAGATCTTCGCGGGCGTGCCGAGGAACTGCTCAAGGCGGCGGGCGCGGTGCAGCGGGGTGCAGCGCCACTGGCGGTAGATGTCGCGGACCGGCTCGGGGATCTGGATCCATCGGTCGGTGGACACCTCCTGCTCGATCACGGCCATCGGGAAGATGGGCGCGAGGTCCTGGGGCCCGATCGGCTGCATCGTGCCGGGGTGGATGACCGGCGGGAGCGGCACGGGGAGGTCGGCCGCGATGTTGTACCAGGCGGTCGGGATGTCGGTTTCGGGGAGGAGGTATTTGACGTTGGCCATGTCGGGTGGGGCGGCGCGCGTCGCCGGGAGCGGCGGCTGCGGGCGCGGGGTGTTTATGTAGGCCGGAAATCAGAGCGAGCCGGGCGCGACAGGGAAAGCGTTTTGTTTGGCGGCGTGCCCGGTCCGGCGGGCCCGCCGGCGAGCCGCGGCAGACGCCCGGGCAGATTGGGATTGCCCAGCGGCGGGGCCGGCCGTTTCGTGACCGACCCTTACCATGAAGCGTACGCACACCTGCGCCCAGATTACCCGCGCCGACGTCGGCAAGTCCGTGACCCTCTCGGGCTGGGTCGACTCCATCCGCGACCACGGCGGCATCCTGTTCATCGACCTGCGCGACCGCGCCGGTGTGACCCAGGTGAAGCTCAACCCGAAGACGAGCGCGGAGCTCGGCGCCCTCGCGGTCAACCTGCGTCCGGAGTCCGTGGTGACGCTGGCCGGCGAGGTGGAGCTGCGCCCGACGGAGATGATGAACAAGAACCTGCCGACCGGTGAGGTCGAGCTGCAGGTCACCGCGCTCACGGTCCACAACCTTTCCGACACGCCCCCGTTCCCGCTCGACGACGTCAACGGCGACAAGGTCAACGAGGACCTCCGCCTGACCTACCGTTACCTCGACCTGCGCCGCCCGCGGATGAAGAACGGCATCATGACGCGTTACTCGACCACGCGCACGATCCGCAACTTCATGGACAGCCAGGGCTTCCTCGAGATCGAGACGCCCATCCTCTTCAAGAGCACGCCCGAGGGTGCCCGCGAGTACCTCGTGCCCTCGCGCGTCAACCCCGGCCAGTGCTACGCGCTCCCGCAGTCGCCCCAGCAGTTCAAGCAGATCCTGATGGTCGCCGGCTTCGAGAAGTACTTCCAGATCGCGAAGTGCTTCCGCGACGAGGATCTCCGCGCCGACCGCCAGCCCGAGTTCACCCAGCTCGACATCGAGGCCTCCTTCATCGACCGCGAGGACATCTACGCGCTCATCGAGGGCCTGCTGAAGAAGATCTGGAAGGACGTGAAGGGGATGGACATCCCGACGCCGTTCCCGCGCATGAAGTTCACCGAGGCGATGAACCGCTTCGGCGTCGACAAGCCGGACACGCGCTTCGCGATGGAGCTCGTCGACCTCACCGAGACGTTCCGCAACTCGGCCTTCAAGGTCTTCCAGTCCACCGTCGCCAACGGCGGCGTGATCAAGGCCTTCAACGCCAAGAAGCTCGCCGACATCACCCAGGGCGAGCTCTCCGCGCTTGAGGACACCGCGAAGACGCTCGGCGCCAAGGGCCTCGCGTTCATCAAGGCCGAGAAGGGCGAGTGGAAGTCGCCGATCGTGAAGTTCTTCACCGATGCCGAGAAGGCCGCGCTCAAGCAGCTCCTCGCCATCGAGGACGGCGACATCGTGTTCTTCGCCGCCGCCGGTTGGGAGAAGGCGTGCGCGATCCTCGGCCGCTGCCGCCTCGACTGCGCGCAGCTGCTCCAGAAACGCGGCGTGCTCACGATCCCCGCCGACCAGTTCAATTTCCTCTGGGTGATCGACTTCCCGCTGATGAGCTACGACGAGGAGGAGAAGCGCTTCGTCTCGACCCACCATCCGTTCACCTCGCCGGTGGAGGAGGATATTCCGCTGCTCGACAGCAACCCGCACGCGGTCCGCGGCCAGCACTACGACATCGTTCTCAACGGCGTGGAGCTCGGCGGCGGCTCGATCCGCATCCACCAGCCCGCGCTGCAGAAGAAGGTGTTCGAGGACGTCCTCAAGATCCCGGTCGACATGGTCGAGAGCCGCTTCGGCTACATGC
>JAEXPG010000304.1 GCA_023447015.1 Verrucomicrobiota bacterium | reverse complement strand
CGAGAGGGGGGGGCAATAGGTAACGGCAACGTGATCGTGTCTCCCACAAACGCCTTCCGCCGTTTCTGGCGTTCGCCTGAGGCGCACAATTTCTGCTGGCTGGTCGCAGACCGGGGGGTGCGCTTGGGCTTGGGGCTGGTTGTCGGGCTCTGGGTCGCGCGTTATCTCGGTCCGGCCAAGTTCGGCCTGCTCAGCTATGTTCTTGCCGCGGTGGCGCTCGTGCTCCCGTTGGCGGACCTCGGGCTTGATGCAATTTTGCGAAGGGAGTTCGTGAAGAACGCGAGCGATGCACCCCGTTGGGCTGGAACTGCTCTACGGCTGCGGCTTGTTGGGGGAACCGGTGCGGCGTTGTTGATCTCGGGCTGGGCGTTTTGCGGCGGCTCGTCCGAGTCTGATGCAGCGTTGTTCATGGTCGTGTCGCTGACCGCGTTCCAACCTGCTTTCTTGGTCGCGGAATCGTGGCTGCAAACCCGGTTGGAGGCACGCCGATCCGTCCTGCCGCAATGGGCGGCGCTCGTGGGCGGTGCGGCCGCCCGTGTGATTGCGATCATGGTTCAAGCGCCCCTGATCGTGTTTGCATGGATCATTGTCGCTGAGATCGCTCTGGCTTCGTTCTGGTTGTGGGCTAGCGCGAGGCGAGCGGGTTTTCGGCTCCATGCCTACTGCCGTGGCTATGGCGATGTTCTTCTGCGCGAGAGTTGGCCGCTGGCGCTGTCGAGCGTGGCGGTGGCGGTCTACATGAAGATCGACATCCTCATGCTTCGTCTGCTGGCCGGTGATGCGGACGCCGGGCTGTACTCGGCCGCTGTGCGCGTTTCGGAACTGGTCTACTTTGTTCCAATGGCGGTCGCAGCGAGTATCCAGCCGCTGCTTGCCCGGGCGATGGCGGAGTCGCCCGCCGAGTGTTTTGGCCATTTCCGACGTTACTTCAACTTGAGCGCTACCGCCGCCTACCTGCTGGCAGCGGTGCTGGCAGTAGGTGCTCCTGTGGTGACTGGTCTGGCCTACGGCGTGCAATATGCGGAAGCGGCGCCGATTCTCCGCGTGCATGCATGGGCGCTGGTGTTTGTGTTTCTCGGGGTGGCGCGGTCCCAATTCCTGGTCAACGCCGGCCTCTCGCGCCTCAGCTTCTGGTCCACCGGGCTGGGGGCGGTGGTCAACGTGGGATTGAACTATGCGTGGATTCCGACCTGGGGCGGGGTGGGGGCCGCGTGGGCGACGGTCGTGAGCTATGGGGTTGCGGCGTGGCTTTCGTCGTATCTCTGGCGGCCAACTCGCGGGATTGCCATCCAGCAGACTATGGCCTTGCTGGCGCCATGGAGGAAGCGATTCGGCTTCCGCCCCTGATCACCCTCAATCCTATGTCTTCGTTCGTGAGCCGGAGAGCGGACGTCCATGATCGCGGCAGCGGCTATTCGCGCGTTTCCGTGGCATGCCGGGCGCAAGACAGGCTCCGGATTCGTCCTCCGTGCCTCGGGCCGGTGAACGACTACGCATGGACGACTTCGCTCTTCTTCCATCGGTCATTCCATCTGGGCCCTCGAACGGACCGGCAGCCGCGCGGTTCCCTTGGCGGTATCGACCGCTCGGCGGGATGAGCGGGCTGCTTCCATCCTCTCTGCGGCGCCCGTTGGCGCGGGCGCGTCGCCGGCTTTTCGAAGCGTTTGGCTCCGCGCGTTACTCTCGCCCGTCGCTGAACGATCTCGACCGGAAACTGGAGCGCTTTCTCGACTTTGACGGAGGGTTTTTCGTGGAGGCGGGGGCGAACGACGGCCTGCAGCAGAGCAACACCTACTATTTCGAGAAACTGAGAGGCTGGCAGGGCGTGTTGGTCGAGCCGGTGCCCGAACTGGCGGCGGAATGCCGCAAGAATCGTCACGGTCCCGTGGTCGAAGCCGCGTTGGTCGCGCAGGAGACTCCCGGCGCGACGGTGCCGATTCGGTTTGCCGGCCTGATGTCGGTCCTGGCGGACCCGACAGGCAGCCCGATTGATCCAGACCAGCATGTGAGTACAGGGCTGCGGCTGCAGCATCTGCCGAAGGGCTACACCGTGGAGGTGCCGGCCCGAACGCTATCGTCGGTTCTTGATGAACTTGGGGTCCGTCGGGAGATCGACCTCCTGAGCCTGGACGTCGAGGGCGCCGAACTGGGCGTCCTTCAGGGGATCGACTGGGAACGGCATGCGCCCCGGTTCATCTGCATCGAGGTCCGCCAGGCGGAGCGGGTGGAGTTGGTCCTGGGGCCACGTTACCGGCCGTGTGCGGTGTTGACGGAGTGCGGACACTATTGCGATGTGCTCTACGCACGTCGGTGATGCGGTGATTCCGGTCGCCTGCTTGCCCAGGCGTTTCTGTCCTGCGTCGAGCCAAGTACCGTGCAGCTGCAGAAATCGCCACTGGAGGGCTTCAGCGCGTGGAGCCGTCGCGGGGCATGTCGGGGATTGCCGCACGATTGCCGCGGTCTCCCGCTCGAATGGGCAGATCGGATCTCCGGACCACAGGGATAGGTGCCGGGCATGGAGGCGGGTTGCCGGGCTCCATTTGTCGACGGCCCTGATTGGGCGGGCCCCGTGAGCAGGGCCCCGTCGGCCTGGTTCAGCGGACGCCCGAAAATGGGGCTTCCCCCGTTTGTCGCCTGCGGGCTACACTCCCGCAATGGCGCCGGCGTCGTTTCCTGTTCCGATCATCCTTCTGGTGTTCAACCGCCATGGGCTGACCGAGCAGGTGTTCGCGCGGATCCGGGCGGTGAGACCGGCGCAGTTGTTTGTGGTCGCGGATGGACCGCGACCAGCCCGCCCAGGTGAGGCGGAGCGATGTGCGCGCGTGCGGGAGTTGGTCGAACGCGGAGTCGACTGGCCTTGTTCGTTGGTGCGCGACTATTCCGAGGTGAATCTTGGGTGTGCCCAGCGGGTTTCGTCCGGAATCACAAATGCCTTTCGCTCGGTCGAAGAGGCCATTGTCCTGGAGGACGACTGTCTGCCGGATCCTTCGTTCTTTCCGTTCTGTGCGGAGCTGCTCGCGCGCTATCGCGATGATTCGCGGGTGGGCCAGATTGGCGGCACCACGTTCCGCCGCCGGCCACCCGCCTCGGGCGACAGCTACTACTGGTCGCTCTATCCCCATTGCTGGGGGTGGGCGACTTGGCGTCGGGCGTGGCGGTTCTACGATCATGGCATGGTCGATTGGGCGGCGGCCTTGCGGCGCCGCCGGGCGGCCGGTGATCTTCCTTCGCAAGCCGAGCATTCCTACTGGGAGTCCATGTTCTCGGGCACGGCCGCGGGCGCCATCGATTCGTGGGCGTACCGGTGGACGGCGGCACTCTGGTCCCACGACTGCCTGAGTGTCCTGCCCGCAGTGAGCCTTGTGAGAAATATCGGATTCGCGCCAGATGCCACCCACACGACGCATGGGACCGCCCCAGTTTCCGGTTCACTGGACTTTCCGCTGAGGCATCCCGCTGCTGTGGTTCGTGATTCGGTGGCCGACGCGGAGACTGGCCGACGCGTCTTCCAGCTGCCGACACTGGCGAATCGGGTTGTTCGCCGACTGCGCGCCTTGTTCAACTGAAATGCGATCGATCTACCATCCGCGTGGTTTTTGGCGGGCCGGAGCCGGTCCGGTATGGCGTCATCTCCGCCGGTGGGCCTCCGATCCGGCCTACCGCGCGCTTCATCGTTTCGACCGCCAGCTCCGTCCTCATCCTCGGCGCACTGCGGCCACCGTGCACTATGCCGGACGAGCCGTCCGGTTGTGCGATGGCCCCAGTTTCCTGAGCGCGTGGGACGAGGTCTTCGTCAACCGGATCTATGATCTGGGCAGTCTGCCGCCGCGGCCACGTTTGGTTGATGCGGGGGCCAATGTCGGCCTGGCGGCCCTGTATTGGCGGTACCGCTATGGTGCGATCCGTTACCTCGGGTTTGAGCCCGACCCAGCGATCGCGGCTGTCTGTCGAGCGAATCTCGCGGCATGGGGGGTTGATGGGACGCTGATCGAGGCGGCCGTCGGGCCGTCTGCCAGTGTGGCCGACTTTCTCCCCGACGGGGCGGATGGCGGAAGGACTGTTGATACTGGTGCGACTGCTGTAGGGCGGACGATCCGTGTTCAGGTGGAGGAGTTGGTGCCCCATCTGGCGGAGCCGACCGACCTATTGAAGATCGATATTGAAGGAGGGGAACGGGAGCTGCTGCCCTCGCTGGGGGTGGCGATCGGCCGGGTGGCGCATTTGTTCGTGGAATGGCATTGTCCGCCGACCGGCCCCAGCGGGCTCGGCGAGGCCATCAGCCTTCTGGAGAGCTGGGGATTCACCGTGGTGGTGCAACCGGTGGCTTGGCATGACCGGCCTCTCGCTCCGCAACGGGCGGACGTCGATCAAGTCCAGCACCTGAACCTCTTTGCCGTGCGTCGATGAAACTCGTCAACGTGGGCTGTGGGAGCGTCTTTCATCCTGCGTGGATCAACTTCGACTACGCCCCGGTTTCGCCGGCGGTGCGTGCGTGCGATGTGCGCCGGGGCTTGCCGCTTGCGGCGGGCGAGGCCGCCGCCGTCTACCACTCGCATGTGCTTGAGCACCTCGCCCCGGAGGATGGGGCGGAGTTCCTTCGCGAGTGCCGTCGCGTTTTGCGACCGGGGGGGATTCTGCGGATCGCCGTGCCTGATCTCGAGGCTTTGGCGCGGGCCTATGTCGCCGCGCTTGATGCCCCTGCTGGCCCCGATGTGCTTCTGCTCGATTGGCTGCGACTGGAGCTGTTCGATCAGTTCGGGCGCGAACGCTCGGGGGGAGCCGTGCTCGAGTTTGTCCGCGGGCTCGATGAGGCGGGAAAAGCCAAGGTCCGCGCCCGCATCGGCGCTGAGCTTGATGGACTCCTCCCCGCTTCCGCCCCGGTTCAGCGTCCGCTGCTGGTGCGGCTTCGTGCTGCCGGTTGGCGGGGGCTGCTGCGGCGGCTCCGCGCCGGGATGGTTCGTGCGATGGTGCGCGTTGTCGGCGGGCGGAGTATGGCGGCGGCGTTCGACGCCGGCCTTTTCCGCAGCCGGGGCGAGGTCCATCGCGCCGCCTACGACCGCGTCGCTTTGCGCGAGCTGCTGGTGCGGGTTGGCTTCGTGGACATCCGGGTGCGGGCCGCGGACGACAGCGGGATCCCGGCCTTCGGTTCCTACGGACTTGAGACGCGCAACGGGTGTGTTCGGAAGCCGGATTCACTTTTTATGGAGGCGGTACGGCCGGCCTGATCGGAGCACCTTCCCATGCGTGTGGCTCATCTCACTTACTCGACCAATGGCGGGGCTGGCACGGCCTGCCGGCGGCTGCATGCGGCTTTGCGCCTGGCCGGAGCGGACAGCTCGGTGCACGCAGCCGCAGGCCCGGCTGATCTTTCCGGGGGCGTTCACGTCCGTCCCGGCGGGGCACGATGGCGCGCGCGCCTCGACCGGTGGCGGCTCTGGCGCTATCCGCGGCGCCGCTTCTTTGCCTGGTGGTCGGACAACCGTTTCCCGACCCGCACGCTGGCGCCGTTGTTGGCGGCCCGGCCGGATGTGCTGCACCTGCATTGGGTGGGCGACGCGTTGCTGTCCCTTGCCGAGGTGGAGCGCGTGCGGGGCCCGCTTGTGTGGACGATGCACGACGCCTGGCCGTTCACCGGTGGCTGCCATTACGCCGGGGATTGCGGCCGTTTTGCGACCGGCTGCGGGCGTTGCCCTCAGCTCGGCTCCGGCCGGCCGGCGGATCTGAGTTCGGCGAATCTCGCCCGCAAACGCGCGGTGTGGGCGGCGGCACACATTGTGTGGGTGTCGCCCAGCCGGTGGCTGGCGGCCGAGGCGAAGCGCAGTTGGGCGTTGGCGGGGCAGCGCGTCGAAGTCATCCCCAATGGCCTGGATCCATCCGTGTTCGCTCCGGCGGACCGGGCGCAGGCCAGAGCGGAGCTCGGGCTGACGGATGACGATTTGGCGATCCTGACGGGGGCCGCCGGCGATATCTCCGACCGGCGGAAGGGCTTGGCGTTGCTGGTCGAGGCGTTGGCGGGACTGGCGCCAGAAATCGCCCGTCGGGTTGTCGTGCTGGTTTTCGGTGGCGGCAGCCTGCCGCTCGGGGCGGTGCGGGTGCGGTCGCTGGGGCGGATTGAAGGCGATGCCTCCCTTGTGCGTGCCTACTCTGCGGCGGACGCCTTCGTGCTCCCCTCGCTGCAGGACAACCTCCCGAATACCGCGCTCGAGTCCATCGCCTGCGGCTGCCCGGTGCTGGCCTTCGACCTCGGGGGATTGAACGAGATTGTCGTTTCGGGGGAGAACGGGTTGCTGGCGACGCCGGCGACCGGGACGAGCTTGGGCGCGATCCTCAGCCAGTTTGGCGCGTTGTCTCGGGACGGCCGGGAGGCGATGCGCGCGGCCGCTCGCGGGGTGTTCTTGGCACGGTTCCGGGCGGATGCCTGCGCTCGCGCTCATCTCACCCTCTACGCGGAGCTGGCCGGCCACAGGGCATGAAACTGCGCATCGTCACTCCCACGCTCATGCGTTCGCCGTGGCTCGGCGAGGCGATGCAGAGTGCCGGAACGGCGGCGCAGGAGCTTGTGGTAGTGGCGCCGGGATCGCAGCGCGAGGAACTGGCGGCGCGGTTTCCTGTCGCGCGATGCATCCCCGAGTCCGGCGGCGGTCTCTACTCCGCGCTGAACGCAGGCTTCAGGGCGGTGGGCGACTGGACGGCGGGGACTTGGCTCAACGACGACGACCGGCTTGTGGCGGACGGCTTCAGGGCGGCGGTCGCGTGCCTGGAATCGCGGCCGGATCTGGCCGGGGTCTACGGGCGGGTGCGGTTGATCGACGGGGACGGCCGCTATCTGGCCGAGATTCCCGTGGCGCGTTCGGGCGACGATCTCGGACCGTTGCTGGCCGCCGGCGTGATTCCGCTGGCGCAGCCGGGGACGATCTTCCGCCGCGATCTCTTCGCGCAACTGGGCGGGCTCGACGAATCGCTGCGCTTGGCGGGCGACATGGAGTTCTTCCAGCGGGCGTGGGCCGCCGGGCTTCGGTTCGGCTATGTCGATGCGGTCGTGGCCGAGTTCCGTGTGCATGGCGGGCAGCTCTCGAAGCAGGCCGTGGTGCGAAGGCAGGAGACGGAGGCGGTCTTCGCGGCGGCCCGGCGGACGGCCGGCTGGCAACGGCGCGCGCGGGCGGCGCGGTGGCGGTTCCGCTGGCAGAATCTCGGGGTTTACGCCGAGCGGGTTCGCCGGCATGGGTGGGTCTCGATGGAACATCTGCATGCCCATGAGTGAACGAAGCGCCGCTCGCGATCGGGTGTTGTTTGTATCCAACATACCGTGGGATTTCGTGTGGCAGCGGCACCAGACGCTGGCGTCGCTCTTCGCCCGCACCCATGAGGTCGCCTTTG
>JAEXPG010000288.1 GCA_023447015.1 Verrucomicrobiota bacterium | reverse complement strand
CCTCGGCGCTCGGATCGGCGACGACGATGCGCGCCGGCAACTGCTGCGCGCGGGTCCAGCCCGCGAGGAAGATGCGGGCGATGCGCCCGCCTCCGATGAAACCGATGCTGGGAGTATTCATGACCGGAGTGGTTGGCGCGTCGCTCAGCCGAGCAGCTGCTTGGCCTCGTCGAGCGAGGGCACGCGGCCGGAGAGTTTCACGACCCCGTCGACGACCAGCGCCGGCGTGCTCATCACGCGGAAGCTCATGATCTGCTTCATGTCGGTGACCTTCGTGAGCTCGTAGGGAACGCCGAGCGCCTTGGCGGCCTGGTCGGCCACGGCAGCGAGGTTCGCGCACTTGGCGCAACCGGAACCGAGGATCTGGATCTTTTTCATTGGGAATGAGGGAGTGAGGGAGGAGGGAAGAGAGGAGCGCGGTGGCCGGCGGGATCTCACAGCAGCCAGTTGAAGAGGTAGCCGACGATCATGATGCCGGCGGCTACGATGCCGAAGAACGTCGCAATGAGGCGCGGCCGCAGCACCTGGCGGAGGATGATCGCCTCGGGCAACGAGAGCGCGATGACCGCCATCATGAACGCCAGCACCGTGCCCAACGCCGCGCCCTTGCCGAGCAGCGCCTGCACGACCGGGATGACACCGGCGGCGTTGGTGTACATCGGCACCCCGAGCAGCACCGCCAGCGGCACCGACCACCACGCGTCGCGGCCCATGATCGAGGCCATGAGGTTCTCCGGCACGTAGCCGTGGATCCCGGCACCGACGGCGATGCCGAGCAGCACATAGAGCCAGACTTTGCCGACGATCTCACGCACGGCGGTGACGCCGGCGCGCACGCGGTCCGACCAGCTCATCGCGGTGCCGTCGTCGCCCGCACCCGAGCCTGCGGCGCCGCCGGAGAGGTTCTCATAGACCCAGGGCTCGACGTGCTTCTCGAGCTTCAGCCGGCCGAGCACCCAGCCGGCGATGATCGCGATGACGAGACCAAGACCGAGATAGAGCGCGGCGACCTTCCAGCCGAACATCCCGAAGAGCATCACCAGCGCGACCTCGTTGACCATCGGCGCGGAGATCAGGAAGGAGAATGTCACGCCCAACGGCACGCCGGCGGTGACGAAGCCGATGAACAACGGCACGGCCGAGCACGAGCAGAACGGCGTGACGATGCCCAGCAGCGCCGCGAGGACGTTGCCAACCGACTCACGCCGCCCGGCCAGCAGCCGGCGCGTGCGCTCCGGGGTGAAGAACGTGCGGATCACGCCCACGCCGAACACGACCAGCACGAGGAGCATCAGCACCTTCGGCGTGTCGTAGAGGAAGAATTCGACCGAGGCGCCGAGGTGCGAGCCGCGCACGAGACCGAACCCCGAGTAGGTCAGCCAGACCGAGAATGCCGCGAGGTGCCGGTAGACCAGCCACCAGGCCACGAGCCCGAGCAACCCGGCCAGCAGGCGCAGCGGGGCCACGGTCTCCCCGCGCGGGGTCGGCCGCGCACAAGCGCACGCGCCGGTGGCAGGCGCCCCGCGGCCGCAGCAGCTCGCGGCGGAGTCGGCGGATTTCGGCGCCGGTTCGGAAGAGGGAATGTTGTCCATGGCTTTGGTCCGTTGTTTGGCGGATTTGCGAAATTATGGGCGTAAAGTTCAGCCCCGGCAGCAGGTCCGGCCCGTCCCCTTCGCCACCGGCGCATTCTTCGCCGGGGAGGCGCAGCCGTGGTCGAGACAGTCGAGGAACGTGCCCACGCAGGGGAGCGCCAGCCGGTAATAGACCTGCAGGCCGCGCTTCTCGTCGTCCACCACCCCGGCCGACTTCAGCACCGAGAGGTGGCGCGAGACCGTCGACCAGCCGCCCTCGGACACGTCGACCAGCTCGCACACGCAGCGCTCGCCGGCGAGCAGCTCCTCGACAATGCGCAGCCGCGCGGGATGGCCCAGGGCCTTGAAGATCGCGGCGCGCTCCTTGCGCTGCTTGGCGGTGACGGCGGTCATGATGGCCGCCACTGTTTCGCCGTTTTGCGAAATAGCAAGCGGATTCTCCCCGCCCGGCGCATCGTTTGACATCCTTTCGGCGCCTGCGTTACTGCCCTCGCCGTTCCCGCACCGTCCGATGCCCATCCTTGTCGAGCTTCTCATCATCTTCCTGCTGCTTCTCGCCAACGGCGTCTTCGCCCTGGCGGAGATCGCGGTGGTGTCCGCCCGCAAGGCGCGCCTGAAGGCCGAGGCGGTGCGCGGTTCGGCCAAGGCCCGCGCGGCGCTGGCGCTGGCGGAGCAGCCCGACCAGTTTCTCTCCGCCGTGCAGATCGGCATCACGCTGGTCGGCGTGCTGTCGGCCGCCTTCGCCGGCACCAACCTCACCGCCAAGCTCGCCGGCCTCGTCGCCCAGGCGCCCGCGCTCGCGCCCCACGCCGACCGGATCGCGTTCTTCACGGTGGTGGCGCTGCTGACCTACTTCTCGCTCATCATCGGCGAGCTCGTCCCCAAGCGGATCGCGCTGGCGAACCCGGAGGGCCGCGCGATGGCCGTGGCGCGCCCGATGCAGGGGCTGGCCCGGCTGGCCACACCCTTCGTCTGGAGCCTCACCGCCTCGACCAACCTCGTGCTCAAGCTCCTCGGCCTCGGTCGCCCGGTGGAAACACCGCCCTCCGAGGAGGAGATCTCCCACCTCATCGAGCAGGGCACCACCGCGGGCGTCTTCCACCGGGCCGAGCGCGCGATGGTCGAGGGCGTGCTCCGCCTCGACGAGCGGCCCGTGACCACGATCATGACGCGCCGCACCCGCATCGTGTGGCTCAACGTGGCCGACTCCGACGAGGTCAACTGGCGCAAGATCGTCACCAGCGGCCACTCGCACTTCCCCGTCTACGAGGGCACACGCGACAACGTCATCGGCATGGTCGCCGTGAAGGCGCTCTGGGCCAACTCCGCCATCGGCCTGCCCAACAACCTCCGCCACCACCTCACCGCGCCGCTGCTCGTGCCCGCCACGATCACCGCCGTGCAGCTGCTCGAGACGTTCAAGAAGTCCGGCAAGCACCTCGCCCTCGTCACCGACGAGTTCGGCAGCATCCAAGGCCTGGTGACACTGATCGACGTCATGGAGGCCATCGTCGGCGACCTGCCCGAGCCCGGCGACCGCCACGCACCCGACGCCGTGCAGCGCGACGACGGCTCCTGGCTGGTCGACGGCATCATGCCGCTCCCCGAGCTCCACCGCCGGTTCGGCCTCGCCGCCCTGCCGGGCGAGGAGGACGAGGATTTCGAGACGCTCGGCGGCTTCGTGACCGACCGCCTCGCCCACATCCCGCGCGCCGGCGAGTCGTTCCTCTGCCAGGGCTGGAAGTTCGAGGTGGCCGACATGGACCGCCACCGCGTCGACAAGGTCATCCTCACCCGCCAGGCCCCCACCGCGCCCCCTGCCGCGACTCCCGCTGGCTGACCCATGCGCCTCTCGCTCAAAGCCTTTCGCTGGTTCCACCGCCGACAGCTTACCCGCAAGCGGCTGCACGGCGGTTTCCTGCACCGGCGCCTCGGCGACCGGATCCTCGACAAGGCGCTCTGGAAACCTACGCGCGAATCGATCGCCCGGGCGTGGCTGATCGGTTTTCCGATCACGATGGTGCCGTTTCTTCCCTTTCAGTCGCTCATCGCCGCCGCCATCGCGCTGTTCTTCCGCGCCAACCTGCTGCTCGTGATCGCGCTGCAGTTCCTCTCCACGCCGTTGACCGCGCCGGTGCAGCTCCCGGCCTGCTACTTCGTGGGCGAGGTCGTACGGGGCCGGGCGATCGGCGAAGCATGGCACGAGATCATGACGGCGCCGCGTCACGCGTTCACCGGCGACGCGCTGTTCTCGCTCTACCTCGGCGCGGTGGTCCTCGGCTTGCTCATCGGTGCGCTCGGCTACGTCGCGATCCACGGCACCTGGAAGGACCTGCCGCTGCCGCGGCGGCACAAGCCCCCGACCGAGGGCCCGAAGGACTGACCCGGCCGGGCTCCGTCACCGCATCGGCCGAATCGCGTACCGCGGGCACTCGCGGCCCGGGCGCACCAAGCCTTGGCGGAACGGGCAGGCCGGATCGTGGCACCAGCCCCACTCCGGAAGACTCGGCAGCACCTCGTGAAATCGGCAATCCGTGTCGCAGGCCTGCGTGATTCGCGGCACAGCCGCCGAGTTGTCGGATTGGTCGGGAGCAGGTTGTTCCATCGCGGAAGGCGCCAACCATGCCCAGGATCGCACCGGGCGGAAGCCGCAAAACCGCCGCCTAGAGCAGTTTGTTTTTCGCTGTAGCCGGGTTCGGTGAACCCGGTCAGAGGGCCGGGATCAGCGATCCCGGCTACAGTCTCTCGGTAACTGCTCTAGCCGCCGATCACGAGCGCACCGTTGGCGTCGAAAGTGAACATCGGGCCCCACGCGATCTCCCAATGATGGCCGTCGGGGTCGCGGAAGTAGCCGCTGTGGCCGCCCCAGAAGGTGTCCTGTGCGGGCTTCACGAGCGTGGCGCCCGCCCGCTCGGCCGCGGCAAGAAACAGCGCCACCTCGTCCTTGGTGCGGACATTGTGCGCCAGCGTGATTCCCCCGAAGCCGGGCCGCCCGGGATCGACGTCCGGGCCGATGTCCTCGGCGAGCGCCCGACGAGGATAAAGGGCGAGCCGCGCTCCAGCGGTCTGGAAAAACGCGATGCCGTCGCCGTCCTTGTACTTGGTCGGAAAGCCGAGTCCGTCGCGGTAGAAACGCACCGCGCGCGGCAGGTCGGCGACGCCGAGGGTGATGATCGAGATGCGCGGCTCCATGGCGCCAAGACTGCGCCCAACCCGGGGTGGGGCGAGCCCGAAGGCCGCTCATCGCCGCCTCAAGCCGGCCGGAGGAGCGGTCACCGGACCGCCGCCGGGTGGGCCGGCGCAGCGGTACCCTACGCCCCCGACGCGAGGCAGTGCTGCGCGTAGGCCTTGATGCGCTGGCGCAGGCTGGCGAGCCCGTTGGCGCGGTTGGGCGAGAGCACCTGCGTGACGCCGACCTCGCGCAGGAAATCCAGCTCGGTGGCGATGATGTCGGCCGGCGGCTCGCCGCTGTAGAACTCGCACACGACGGCGGCGATGCCCTTGGCGATGAGCGCATCGGCATCCATGCCGAAGAAGCAGCGGCCGTCGCGGAACTCGGGCACGAGCCAGAGCTGGGAGACACAGCCGGGCAGCAGCCGCTCCTCGGTCTTGTAGCGCGAATCGAGCGCGGGAAACTTCCGTCCCCGTGAGAGCAGATAGGCGAGACGCTCCTCGCCATCGGGGAGGAGTCCGATCGTTTCGACCAGTTCGGCGCGTTTTTGCTCGAGGCTCATGGGTGGACAGCGGGTAGCAGGAGGTGAACCAAACCGCGCCCGGGCCGGGCAGGTCAAGCGCGGGGATGAAACCCAGAAC
>JAEXPG010000237.1 GCA_023447015.1 Verrucomicrobiota bacterium | reverse complement strand
CGCATTAACCAGCGGTCGATGCACCGTCCCCACCTCTATCCGCTTCTCCATGTTGCCGTCGCCATCCTGGGGCCCATCGGCTCCGCGGTCGCCGCGGCCGAGGAGATCGTCGATCTGCCGCCGTTCGTGACGACGGCCGCGCGCGTGGCCAACGACACGCCGGTCGGCACGTTCGCGATGCCGGTCTCCGGCCTGCGCTATGAGCCGGCGGTCGACGTCCAGTCGCGCAACTTCGCCGAGGGGCAGGCGGACATCGCAGTGCGCGGCGGAATCTTCGAGAACACCGGGTTTCGGGTCGGCGGTGTCGCGCTCGTGGATCCGCAGACCGGCCATTATGCCGCGGAGCTTCCCGTCCCGCCCGCGATGCTCGCTCCGGTGCGGGTGTTGACCGGGGCCGAAGCGGCGTTTGCCGGTTTCAACGCCAGTGTTGCCGCGCTCGCGTACGATTGGGCTCCGATCGACAACCGCGGCGAGGCGGCGCTCGCCGGTGGCGAGCACGCGACCTGGCGTGGCAACCTCTACCAAGGGGCGGTCCGATCGCTCCCCGGCGGCGGGCGGCTCGCGGCCGACGCCGAGATCGCCCACTCCGAGTCCGACGGTGCGATTCCCGGCGGCGATCACCGGTTCGACCGCTACGGCGCCCGGGTGCAGCTCGTGCGCGGCGCGGCGCAGACCGATCTCTTTGCCGGCTACCAGAAGAAGTTCTTCGGCTGGCCCAACCTCTACACGCCGTTCAACTGGCTCGAGACCGAGGACCTTGCCACGACACTGGTCGCGCTGAACCACCGGATCGGATCTCCGGATGCGGAGTACTGGCAGGCCTCGGCGCTCTGGCGGCGCAACACCGACGACTACGAGGCCGACCGCACGCAGCCCGGGCGGTTCAATCCTTACCAGCACGAAACGCAGGTGACGGCCTTCTCGCTCGAGGGGCGCCGCGAGCTCGGCGGCGATTGGGCGGTTCGCGCCCGGGCCGAGGCGACGGCGGACACGCTCGAGTCCACCTCGCTGACGGCGGGCCGTTTCAATTGCCGCACTGTCTGGAAGACCGGGGCCACCGCCGAGCGGACGTTTACGTTCGCGACCGGCGAGAAGCTCGACCTGCAGGCCGGAGCGACATGGGCGGACGACAACCGAGGCGGCGGCGCTCTCGCGCCGTTGGTGGTGGCCGCGTGGCGACGCACGGATGTTTCCGGCGGCGGAAGTCTCCGCCTCTATGCCGAGGTGGCCGGCGACTCGCAGGTCTCGAGCTACACGGCCCTCAACTCGCCCTCCGGCTCGGGACTGTTCCGCGGCAACCAGAATCTGGATCGCGCCCGCAGCACGAACTGGGAGCTCGGTGTGCAGCGCACTCTCGGCCGGATCGAGTTCCAGGGCGCGGTCTTTCTCCGGCAGGATCGCGATCTCACGGACTGGACCTTCCGGCGCGGTGTCACCGCCCGCACAGCCAATGCCGTCGACATCGACACGGTCGGTTTCGAGACGGTGGCTACTTATCGGTGGTCCCACGGTCGTGCGGTCGTCGGCTACACGTGGCTTCGGAAGAACGAGGACTACGGCTCGGCGCTCGTCGATGCGAGTTTCTACGCTCTCAACTTCCCGAGACACCGCGTGACCGCCGCGCTGGTCTGGCAGCCGGTGCGACAGCTGGAAGTGCGTTTCGACAACGAGTACCGCCAGCAGGAGCCGAACCTCCTCCGGCGCAGCAGCGCGGAGGCGATCATCTCCGCGTTGGGGGTGCATTGGTTTGTGCCCGGCATCCGTGGTCTCGAGGTTTCGGTGCAGGTGGAGAACCTGTGGGACTCCGCCTTCGAGGAGGTGCCGGCCGTGCCCGCCTCGCCGCGCCAGTACTCCGGCGGCGTCGCGTACCGCTGGTGAGCGGCGGCGCCTTTGCGGTTTGACTCGTGCACGGGCGGACGGGTTGCTCGGCCCCATGCCGACGCAACCGTTTCTCGCTCCTGATTTCGCCGTTCGCTGGTCGCAGCTCGTCCCGGCGGCGATCGCTCCCGACATCGGCGCCGCGCTCGCGCAGGCGCAACGCAATCTCGACGGCATCGCGGCCCAGGACCTGTCGGCGGTGACCTTCGCCTCGACGGTGGAGGCGCTCGAGCGGGCCTGCGACGAGCTCACCCACGCCTGGGGACTGGTGGGGCACCTGAACTCCGTGGCCGACTCGCCAGCCCTGCGCGAGGCGTACAACGCGATGCTTCCGGCGGTGTCGGAGTTCTACGCGAAGATCCCGCTCGATGGGCGGTTGTGGGCGGTCCTGCAGGCGTTTGCGGCGACGCCGGAGGCGCTGGCGCTCACCGGCGTGCGGCAGCGGCTCTTTGCGGAGACGATGGCCGATTTCCGGCAGGCCGGAGCGGACCTGCCCGCGGAGAAGAAGGCGCGGCTGGAGAAGCTCGAGGCCGAGCTGTCGCAGGCCTGCCAGAAGTATTCCGAGAACGTGCTCGATTCGACCAACGCCTGGGAGTTGGTCGTCGACGACGAGTCGCGGCTCGCCGGTCTGCCGGCTCATGCCAAGGAAGCCGCGCGGCGCAACGCTCTCGCCAAAGGGCATGGCTCCGAGACTCAGCCCCGCTGGCGGTTCACGCTGCACATGCCGTCGCTCGAGCCGTTCATGACCTATCTGGACGACGCGGACCTGCGCCGGCGGATGTGGGAGGGCTCGTGCGGCATCGGGGCGGCCGGCGAGCACGACAATACCGCGCTGATCCGGCAGATCCTCGCCCTGCGGCAGGAGAAGGCGACGCTGCTCGGCAAACCCCATTTCCCGGACCAGGTCCTCGCGCGGCGCATGGCCCGTGATGGTGCGACGGCGCTGCGTTTCGTGGAGGGCCTGCACGAGCGGGTGCGCACGGCGTTCGCCCGCGAGACGGCGGAGCTGGAGACGTTTGTCGCCGGACGGACCGGGCGCGGGGCCGGGCGGCTGGCACCGTGGGAAGTCGGATACTGGGCGGAGAAGCTGCGGCAGGAACGCTACGCCTTCGACGAGGAGGCTCTGCGGCCGTATTTCCCGCTCGGTCGCGTGATCGACGGTCTGTTCGAGGTCTGCCGGCGGGTCTTCGGCGTGCGCGCGGTGGAGCGGCCCGCCGGCGAAGTCGAGGTGTGGCACCCGGAGGTGAGGTTCTACGAGCTGCGCGACGAGGCCGACGGCCGGCACCTCGGATCGTTCTATGCCGACTGGCACCCCCGCGAGTCGAAGCGCGGGGGCGCGTGGATGAACTATCTGCTCACCGGCGAGCCGCAGGCCGACGGCCGGCTGTCACCCCACCTCGGCTTGATTTGCGGCAACCTGACTCCGCCGGCCGGCGACAAGCCCGCGCTGCTGACCCACCGGGAGGTCGAGACGATCTTCCACGAGTTCGGCCACCTGCTGCATCACCTGCTCGGGGAGGTGCCCTACAAGTCGCTCAACGGCGTGAACGTCGCTTGGGATTTCGTGGAGCTGCCCTCGCAGATCCTTGAGAACTGGACATGGGAGCGCGAGGGGCTGGATCTGTTCGCCCGTCACGTCGAGACCGGGGCGGCCATCCCGCAGGAGCTGTTCGGGAAGATGAAGGCCGCGCGCAACTTCCGGGCGGCGACGGTGACGATGCGCCAGCTTTCGCTCGGCAAGATGGACCTGGAGCTGCACCTGTATCCCGCGCGGTTCGCCACGGGCGATCTCGATGCGGCGATCAAGAAGGCGATCGCGGACTACCTCATGCCGACCGAGCCGCCCGCACCGACACTCGTGCGCCGTTTCGGCCATCTGTTCTCCAGTTCGGTCGGCTACGCGGCCGGGTACTACTCGTACAAGTGGGCGGAGGTGCTCGACGCCGACGCCTTCACCCGGTTCCAGCGGGACGGACTCTTCAACGCCGCCACCGGCGCGGCCTTACGGCGGTGTGTGCTCAGCCGCGGGAACGCGGAGGAGCCGATGGAGCTGTTCAAGCGCTTCATGGGGCGTGAGCCGGATCTCACCGCTTTGTTGGTTCGCTCGGGGCTGGTCTGAACGGCTGGATGCTGTCTTGGGGCGCCGCCGGTGGAAACGGCGGCGCGAGCGGCGTGGAAAGTACGGGGCATGGTTCCTCTGGTTCGGAACCGTAGCCGGCTGTGGGCGTTCCAGCATCCGGTGGTCGGTTGAGGAAGGCCTGCGCCATTTCGGGTGGTCGTGCCGGCGAATAGGCGCGGTGGTGGGACGGGGCGACGCGTTACAGGCGGGGGCGGTTTTTCGCGTCGGTGCGAACGGTTGGTGTAACCAGCGGAGAACCAGAAGGAACCGGGACGCAGTCTCGCGACGCAGACGGCGCGGGAAGTTGGGACAGTTGTTGCTCCCCGCTGTCGGAGTCACAACCTCCGCAACGCAACCTTCCAACCACCTCCCACCATGATGCTTTGGATCATCCTCATCGGAATCCCACTCCTGCTCGGCCTCTATGCTCAGATCAAGGTGTCGAGCGCCTACCAGAAGAATTCCCAGATCGGCTCCCGCGGGCGGATCACCGGACGCGAGGCGGCCGAGGCGGTGATGGCGAGCGCCGGAATCCGCGATGTCGAGATCGTCGAGGTCGAGGGCATGCTCACCGACCACTACGACCCGATGAACAAGCGTCTGGCGTTGTCGGCCCACAACTATCGCGGCGACAGCCTGGCCGCGCTCGGTGTCGCCGCGCACGAGGCGGGCCACGCGATCCAGCACAAGCAAGGCTACGCGATGATGAAGGTGCGGCAGACCCTTGTCCCCGCCGTGCAGATCGCCTCGCCGGTGATCTTCATCATGTTCGCGTTCGGCTTCGGCCTGCTCGGCGCCTTCGGGAAGGTCTTCCTTCCCATCGCGTTCGCGGCCCTCGGCGTGATGGTGCTGTTCCAACTGGTGACCCTGCCCGTCGAGTTCGACGCGAGCCGGCGCGCCAAGGCCCAGCTGGTCAACCTCGGGATTCTCGGCCGCGACGAGATGGTCGGCGTGGACGAGACCCTGAATGCGGCGGCGCTCACCTACGTGGCGGCCTTCGTCTCCTCGCTCGGCAATCTGCTCTACCTGCTGCTCTCGCTCACCGGCGGCTCGCGTCGGGACGATTGACCCTTGGCCGAGCGCGCGGCGATCCGCCTGCCCCATTGCACAACGGCGGCCC